>NZ_JAEKNS010000135.1:0-14673 GCF_016464765.1 Candidatus Aeolococcus gillhamiae
TCGATGTTCTTCTGGTCTTCGTGGGGCGGGTTCGGCGGCGGCCGTCGCGGCGGCAACAGCAGCACGACCGTGGCGCCTCCCGGCAGCACGACGACGAGGGTCGAATAACCTCAGCAACACGACGCAGAAAGCGGGCCGGCACCGTGCCGACCCGCTTTCGCCATTTAACGGGCGCGCTGCGGGTTAGAACGGCACCCGCGTCGACAGAAGGACGCTGCCGAGAGCGCGGCCGGCGAGGATCCAACAGAACTCGACAGCGTCGAGCTCGATCTCATCGCCGCCGTCACCGCGGCGCCAGTTGCCGCCGGCGGGGCCGGCGAGGGTGAGCGCGAATGGCCTGCCGTGCCGACGGGCCCACTCGGCGACGACGCCTTCGACGATGCGGCCGTCGTGCTCGGGGGTGAGCGCCATCTCGCGGCCGGTGGCGCGGCAGATGTCGGCGCGGTGGATCCAGGGGTCACGGGTGAAGATGGTGTCGAGCAGGAACCCGTAGGACCAGCGTTCGGTGTCGAACGGCGGATCCTGCTTGAGGCGCACCGCCGAGCGCAGCGGCGCCGGAACGCGTCTGCGGGCGCGCACCGCCCTGGGTGCGGCGGCCGCGAAGCGCTCGATGAGCTGGTCGGTGGTCAGCCGGGCGCGCTCGCGAACCTGGGTGGCGGTCATCTCGTCGATCATCGCGCCGCTCTTCCGCCTGACCGCGCTGCGGGCGTCGTGGATGAACTGGCGGATCGAGGCCTGGGCCTCGGCCATGCCGAGCATGTGGCCGGCCATGGCGCGGACGTCCCAGAGTTCGCAGACCGTCTGGCGCGTCCAATCGGCCGGCGCCAGACTGCGTAGGAGGTCGAGAACCCTCTCGAACTCGGCCGCGGCCAGGGCCATCGCCTCGGCGTGGCCCAGGGCGGGGATGGTGGCCACATCGATGGTCGGCGTGGCTGCGGTCATCGTGGTCATGGCTGTCTCCTGCCCCCTGCTGTCTTGCTGAACACGTGGTCGAGGTACATGTCGACGGCATCGTCGACGAGGCGCACCCAGCGGTCGCCGCCGGGTTCGTTGGCGGTCTGCTGCGCTGAGAGCCCGGCGATCAGCGCGGTGCCGAGATCGAAGTCCGCTGGCTTGGTGAGGCCGGCGGCGTGGTACCGCTGCCTGCCCATCTCGAGCACCTCAAGCGCGAGCGCGTACGACTCCGGGGACGGCTCGAAGTCCGGGATGGTGCGCTGGAACATGAGCTGGTAGCGGGCGACGTCCTCGGTGCTGAACTCGACGAAGATGTGGGCGAGGGTGCGCATGGCCTCGCGGGGGTCGTCCGGCCAGGTCTGCTCAGCGAGACGGGCGAGGAGCTGGCGGTTGGCGTCGGCGAACATCGCGTCATAGATGGCGTGCTTGGAGTCGAAGTACCAATACAGGGAGGGCGGGCGGGTGCCGATCCTGCGGGCGACGTCGCGCAGGGTGAGCGCGGCCAGGCCCTGGCTCCGGGCCAGCTCCCAGGCGGCCTCGAGGATCTCGGTGCGTGTCGCCTCGTGCCGCTTGGCACGACGGTCCTGCGTGGGTTCCGCTATCACGGTTCGAATTATCTAAGGGCGTTAGAGGAACTGTCAAGCGGACGCGACCGAACAGTTTGGACGCGACAGGGCGTGCAGAGCCTCCTCGGCCCCGGGGCTTTCGTGACGGTGCCCGGGGCCGGCGGCATTCAGGGGCGTTCTAGCCGGTGGCGACATTCCCCTTGTTGGGCTGCTGGTGGGCCGTGAGTGTGGTCCACTCCGCCTTCTTCGGCGGTCCCTGCACGCCGCTCTTCTGCAGCGCCGCGCCGAGGCGTTCGTTCATGAACTTCTCTTGCGACTCCCGCGAGTCCCAGACCTCGACGACGATCCAGCCGGTCGGGGTCTTGCCGCCGGCGTGGGTGATCATGCCTGCCGGCCAGTCACCATCGCCGGTGTCCATGTCCATGCCGAGCGCCTCATTGACCTTGCGGTAGACGTCCTCTCCGAATCCGTCGAACTCGAGTACAAACAGTTCCGCCATCAGCATGCCTCCTCGTCTGGCGGGCCTGCGGCCCACTCCGGGTGAGCATCGCAGGCGGCGCTGGCCGAGGGTCTGCCCGCTGGCCTACCATCGATTGCCAAGCGACGCCCCGGGTGGCTCAGTTCAGGGAGGAGTCGTGGACCAATCCACAACCGCACAGGCCAGCAGCAGCACCATCGTCCTTCTCTGGGCGGACACGTTCGCCACCAGCCTGACCAAGCCCGGCGCGAAGGGCATCAAGTCGCCGTCCACCGGGGCGATCGTGGACACCAAAGCGCTCGCGCAGATGATGATCGCGGTGCCGCTCGCCGCCCTGCACACCTCTGGCGCGATCCGGCTCGAACAGTTCAGCAAGAAGAGCTTCGGCTTCCTCGCGAGCAACGGCGTCAACGTCGTCGTGGTCGGTGAGGTGCCACCCGGCGGGCGTGTCGAGGAGCGGATCGCCAAGAGCAAGAAGGCGCGCGAGAAGGGCGAATCAGTCGCCGACCTCGTCATGGCCGCGCTGAGTCGCAAGCCGAATCCCGACGGTGAGGTGGTGCAATGGGGAGTGGACGAGGCCGTCAAGCTCGGCTACATGCAGCGCGAGGGCGCGGGTGGCCTGCGAGGCATGACCGGTGCGACGACGGTGACACCGAACGCCGAACGCATCGAGGAGACGCGGGCACGCGCCGCCGGCTTGGCGGACAGCTGGCTCACCTTCCGCGACGGCAACCCCGAACTCGCCACGGCGCTGCGCATGGCCATCGGGTCCGGCATCGACGCGCGCCGCTCGAAGTCCGATCTCGACGAGCGCGACGTCGAGGGATAGTCGAGCCGGTCCCGTCGCCGGATCATCCGCCAGGCGCGGTCCAGTCCCAGGTGAGCATGACGTGCGCGCTTTCGTCGGTTGCGCCGGCCGATCGGTAGGCAGCAAGCGCGGCGGTGTTGTCCGCGTCGGTCAGCACCCACATGTCGTAGCAGTGGCGCTGACGGGCGATCGCGGCGAGTTCACCGAGCAGCGCCTTGGCGACGCCACGGCGGCGCTCGTCGGGGGCGACGGCGAGCTCGTACACGAACATTTCCTGGCCCTTGTCCGGGTGGAGCATCTCGACGCCGGTGACGAAGCCGATGGGCCGGCCGGCACGGCAGGCGATGAGCAGGTGGTGGCTCGGGTCGCGGAGGAAGGAGCCCACCCAGGGCTGCTGCGGTGGCTGGTCGAAGAGGTCGGCGGCGTCCATGACGTCGGCGTCGTCTCCACTTCCGAGGCGGCGGATGGTGAGGTCGTCCGGCACGGTGTCGATGTTCGGTGATGGGTGCACGTCCCGGCTACGGGCTGGACCGGCGGCGCAGAATGCAGGCTATGACGAGGGACAAGACGGGAGGCGCGCTGATGCCCACCCTGGCGGCGCCGGCGCGGCGCGCGCTCGAGCACGCGCAGTACACCCGGCTCTCGCAGTTCTGCGACGTGACCGAGGCGGAGTTGCTCACGCTGCACGGCATGGGCCCGCAAGCGGTCGCCGCGATCCGCGCCGCTCTCGAGGAGAACGGGCTGTCATTCGCCGGCTGAGGGGCGTCAGCGCCCGCGCAGGAACGAGCGGAGGGTGACGTCGAGCCAGGTGGCGAAGCGCGCCGGCGTCCAGCCCCGGTCGGTGGTCAGGCTGACGATGGCGCGCGGGCCGGCGAGCACCCAGAGCAGGTCCGTGACCGCGGCGGCTGTGATGGCGCGGGGCAGCAGGCCGTCACTCTCGAGCCGCTCGGCGAGGGAGCGAAAGTCGCCCAGCGCGCGCTGCATGGCGACGCGCTCCACGGCGGCGATCTCCGGCTCGACCGCGGCCGCCTGGGCGGCGACCCCGAGCAGCGCCGACGACCGCTCCATCGTCGAGCGGGCCATTTCAACGATTGCCTCGAGGCGTTGATCGAGGATCGGGCTCTCGAGGGCGGCCACCACCACCGGTTGCTGATCGGCGGTGATGCTCGTCTCGATGCAGCGTTCGAAGAGGCGCGCCTTGGAGTGGAATCGAACGTACACGGTGCGCGGGGAGACGCCCGCCGCCTCGGCGACCGCGAGGAGTGACGTGGCCACGTAGCCGCGCTCGACGAAGAGCTGCGTGGCGGCCTCGAGGATGCGGCGCTCGGTGAGGGCGACCTGCTCCCTGCGAAGAGCGCTCCGTGCAGGGTGTATGGCGGTGGTGGTCACCCAGTGCATTGTGCACGTACTCATTGCAGTGCCGCTGTATGCCTCACGCTCGAGAATCCGCGGCTCGGGCGCCGCGTGCGTGGCCCCGGAGCGGCTGCGTGCCTGCGAGACTCGGGAGCGTGATGGTCGACGTCGAGCCCACCGCCGTGTCCGCCGCCACCGCCGAGGGGCCGACCGTTGTCGTGCAGGACCTCGTCAAGCGCTACGCGAAGCGCCCGACGAACGCGGTGGACGGCGTCAGCTTCTCGGTCGCCCACGGTGAGGTGTTCGGCCTGCTCGGCCCCAACGGCGCCGGCAAGACGACGACTGTCGGCGTGCTGACCACGCGGGTTCGCCCCACCAGCGGGTTGGCCATGGTGGCCGGGATCGACGTGATGCGCGACCCCGTGGCCGCGAAGCGGCGCCTGGCCACGGTGCCGCAGCGCTCCAACCTCGACCGGGCGCTGTCGGCGCGGCAGATCCTCCTGTTCCACGGGGCGTACTTCGGGATCGGAGCCGCAGAGCGGACGCGCCGCGCCAACGCGCTGCTCGAGGAGTTCGGGCTGCTCGACCGCGCCGACGACAAGGTCGACTTCTTCTCGGGGGGCCAGTCGCAGCGGATCATGATCGCGCGCGCTCTCATGCACCAGCCGGAGGTGCTCTTCCTCGACGAGCCGACGACCGGGCTGGACCCACAGGCGCGGCTGTTCGTGTGGGACCGCCTGCGCGACCTCAGGTCGCGCGGGGTGACCATGATCCTCACCACCCACGACATGGACGAGGCCGCGGAGCTGTGCGACCGGCTGGCGATCATGGACCACGGCAAGATCCTCGCCATGGACACGCCGGAAGCCCTGACCGAGACGGTCCCGGGACAGAACAGCCTCGAGGTGGGGATCGCGCTCGCTGGCGCTGACCGCGACCCGCTTTTGGCCGCGCTCAGCGCTGTGCCCGGGGTGGAGCGCGCCGAGCCGGTCAGCAAGAGCGCCGGTGGGGGCCCGGCGGCACCTGATGGCACGCCGTACCACGTGCGCCTCTACACGTCCGTCGACGCCCCGGCGCTGGTGGCACCGGTGGCGCGCCTGATCACCGACAACGGCGGCGAGCTGGTCGACCTCTCGATCGGCAAGCCGAGCCTCGAGGACGTCTTCATCCACCTCACCGGACGGGCGCTGCGCTGATGGCAGCGGTGAGTGTGCCGACGGCGACAGAGGCCCCCGGGGGCAGCCCGCTGGTGGCCTTCCTCGCCATCCTGCGACGCGACGTCGCAGTCACCGGCCGCGAGCTTCCCGCGTTCCTGGCGCAGGTGATCCTGCAGCCGCTGGGCCTGCTCTTCGTGTTCGGGCGCGTGCTCACCGATCTCGGCTTCACCAACCCCGCCTACGCCAAGCAGCTGTTCCCGGGGATCGTGGCCATGACCATCATGCTCACCGCCATCCAGAGCGTCGCCTTCCCGCTGGTCATCGACTTCTCGTTCACCAAGGAGATCGAGGACCGCCTGCTGGCACCACTGCCGGCCAGCTGGGTGGCGGCGGAGAAGATCGTGTTCGCGGCCGGCCGGGCCATCATCGCCGGGCTGGTGATGTTCCCGGTGGGGCTGCTGGTGCTCGGCAGCATCCCGTTCTCGGCGAGCGGCCTTCCACTGCTGATCGCCAGCGTCCTCCTCGGCGCGCTGGCAGGCGGGGCGATGGGTCTGACCCTGGGGACGGCGGTGACGCCGGCGCGGATCAACGTCATGTTCGCGATCGTGCTGACGCCGCTGATCTTCACCGGCTGCTCGCAGTACCCGTGGCCGTCGCTGAGCAAGCTGCCCTGGTTCCAGGTGCTCACGCTGCTCAACCCGCTGACCTACGTCAGCGAGGGGACGCGCGCGGCGCTGGTGCCGAACGGCGTGCACATGCTCACGTGGATCCCGCCGCTGGCGCTGCTGCTGGCGCTGCTGGTGTTCGGCTGGGCGGGGATGCGCGGCTTCCGCAGGCGGGCGATCGACTGAGGGACATCGGCAGGTGAGCGACGCGCCACCGGACGGCCTGGCCTGGAAGCCGCGTCACTCCGGCAACAGTCTCAGCTGGGATGGCGAGGCCATCGTCAAGGACTTCGGCGCCGCGATCGACCGGCGTGAGCGGGAGCAGGCCTGCCTCGCGGTGTTGGGCGGCGTGCTCCCGGTGCCGGCCCTGCTGGCCGGTTCGAGCGGTGGACGGCTTCGTATGGCCTACGTCGACGGGGCGGAGCCCGATGCTGCGATCGAGGGCGGCAGGGCGGCTGCGCTGCTGGAGCAGCTCGGCCGTTTCCTTCGCGCCCTGCATGAGTTCGATTGCAGCCAGCTCGCGCCGATGCTGCCGGGCGAAGGCGACGTCCTTGTGCACGGCGACTTCGGTCATCACAACGCGCTGATCAACCCGAGCACGGGCGAGCTCGCGGCGGTCGTCGATTGGGAGGAGGCTCGGTGGGGTGACCGCGTCACCGATCTCGCGTGGTGCGAATGGCAGTTCCGCACCCGCTTCGAACGCCAGGGGTGGGGTCCACCATCTGTTCGAGGGATATGGCGCCACGCCCGAGCCGGAGGCTCGAGAAGCCGCGGTGCACGCGCGTCTCCGCGAGCTTGGAACCGGGCTCCGCTAGGGACTCAGCCGTCGAGGCCGCGCAGGGTCTCGAGCACCGATCGCCTATCGCCGGCGGCGGCGAAGAACTCGTCGTCCGCAGCCTCGACCGCGGCGATGGCGCGGCGCGCCAGCAGAGCGCCCGGGCGGGTGACACCGAGCTGGCGCGCCCGGGAGTCGCCCGGGCTAGCAGCACGGACGACCAGACCTTTCTGCTCCAGGGTTCGGAGGACCTGCGAGGTCATCATCGGGTCGGTGCCGGCGTGATCGGCGACGCGACGCTGGGTGGGGGCTTCGCCGGCGACCGCGGTCAGCCACCAGGTGCTGGCCAGCAGGACGAACTGAACGTGGGTGAGCCCGAGAGGACGCAGCGACGCGGCCATGAGGCGCTGCCAGCGGAGGGTCACCCGCCAGAGCAGGAACCCGGGGCTGTCCCCCGGGCCCCGCCCACGTGAGGTGCCGGCGACGGCGGGTTGCGTCACCGCGCTCCCTCGGCCAGGGCGCCGAGCGCTGCCATGACCTCCGGGAAGTCGGCCGTGACCATGGCGCCGACCTCGGCTGCGCCAGGGCCATCGACGGCACAGTGGAAGGTGATGCGGGTGCCGCCGCCGTCAACGGCCTCGAGGGTGTGCCGGACGCGGACCACCACGCCCGCGTCGGGAACGGCCGTCTCGTCCTCGAAACCATGTCCCTCCTCGACCCAGATCAGCTTGGAGGCCATCGTCTCCCCGCCTGGAATGGTCATCGTCCCCCCGGTGCCGGCGGCGAACGGACCGTCGAGCTCCATCCGCTCGACTCCGGAGTTCCACTGCGGCCAGCGGCTGACGTCGCTGAAGAGCGCGAAGACTGCGTCGGCGTCAGCCTGGGTCTCGACACTGTGCTCGTAGGTCCACATTTCGGGGTCTCCTCGATCGGTTGATACAATGCCCGCATATTATATGCGTGCATACCATCTGTCAAGCCCGGGCGTTGGCTGCGGTCGATTGGCGACCAATCGCCTGTGTCTACGGCTGGTAGGACCCCGGGGTCCAGGCCCGGGTGCTGACGCCGATGGCATTCCAGGCGTTGATGGTCACGATGAGGCTGACCAGGGCGGCGACCTCATCGGCAGAGAACTGCGCGGCCACCGCCTCATACGCTGAGTCGGGGACGTGGTCGCTCGGCATCATCGTCACCGCCTCGGTGAAGGCCAGTGCCGCACCTTCGCGGGCGGTGAAGAAGGGCGTCTCCCGCCAGGCAGGGAGCGCGTAGATGCGCTGTTCGGTCTCCCCGACTGCGCGCGCATCCTTGGTGTGCATGTCGATGCAGTAGGCGCAGCCGTTGATCTGTGACGCGCGAATGCGGACCAGCTCGCGGAGGCGAGGGTCGAACCCGACCCGATCGAGCTCTTTGGTGGCGGCGTGGTCGAGGTGGCCCATGGCGCGGGAGAAGCCGGCGGCGTGGCTGTCGAAGTCGAGACGGACAGGGACCTGCGGGGTCGTTTCAGCGGTGCTCATGAGCGCGACTGTGCCAGAGTCAAGGGGCGGGCGCCGTCGCTGGTCACGGCAGCTGAGAGCGCCAGACGGGCCGGGTACCGCCTCCTACACTCCGCGGAGCCCAATGTCAGTTCCCGTAACCCACCAGCCGAAGCGACCGTTGCTCCATCAGATGCGTCCGGAATCTGTCCGGTGACCCTTCCCCGGGCGTATGAGGATCAACTTGTCGAGCGGGCCAAGAGCGACGCCGACGCATTCGGGGAGCTCTATTCAGCCTATTTCGGGCAGATCTACCGGTTCGTATACAGCCGAATGCGCGACCAGGATGCCGCTGAGGACGTCACCTCGGAGGTCTTCTTCAAGGCCCTGCGCGCCATCGGCAGGTACAAACCCGCGGGTCACCCGTTCAGCGCCTGGCTCTATCAAATCAGTGTGAATGCCATTTCCGACCACTACCGCGCCCGCAAGCCGGCCTCGAACATCGATGACGCAATCGGCGTCGCCGACCCCGAGCAGCCGCTGGACGAGCGCGTCGCCCAATCGCTCGAGGCCGCTCGGATCTGGGCCGCCATCGACACGCTTCCGGAGCAGCAGCGCACCGCGATCACGCTCAAGCTCGGCGAGGACCTCAAGCTCGCCGACATCGGGGTCGTGATGGGCAAGAGTGAGGGCGCGATCAAGCTGCTCGTGCACCGCGGAATGATCGGGCTGCGCGTGCGCCTCGAGATCTCGACGCTCGAGCGCGGGGAGGTCTGACGGTGGACAACCGCTGGATCGACCCCGAGATTGAGGGCATTTTCGACGGCGACCCGGAGCTCACCGAGCTCGCCCATCGGGTGCGCGCAGCGCGACCGGAGCCACCGCTCGACCCCCGCTTCGAGGGGGTGCTGCGCGCCCAACTCATGCGCGAGGCGCCCGCCGTGCTTGGCGCCGGCGCCAAGCCGGAGCAGGCCGCTGCGGGCCGGCCGCGCACCATCCGCACCCGGCGCACCGGCTGGTGGCAGCGCTCGCCGCGGTTCGCGTGGGGGGGCGCCTTCGTCGGCGCCGCGCTCGTCGCCGCCGCGGTGTTCAGCGTGGCCAGGACCAACGTGCAGGACCACCAGGTCACCGCCTCGTCGGCGGTCGCTGACTTCCATGCGGTGAGCCCGAACAACGTGATCACAGTCGCGTTCAACCAGCCGATGAACCAATCCGCGGTTGTCGCCGGCCTGCACATCCGTCCGGCCACCCAGGTGACGACGGCGTGGCAGGGGAACAACCTGCTGATCACCCCCACCCATCACCTCGCGGGCAACACGCCGTACACGGTGACCATCGACCGCAGCGCCACCCGGTCCGCGGGCGGCTCACTGGCGGCCAGCGACATCCACATCGCGTTCGGAACGGCGCCGACGCCACCGCCGACGACGTCGGTCACGGAGCTCAGCCCGGACACCCTGGCGTCTGTCACGGACAAGGCGGCGCTGGTCAGCGGTGGTGACGGGACGGTGATCGCCACCGCGTCGACCGCGGTTGCCGCCGCCCCGAGCGCGTCCGCGTCGCCGTCGGCCTCGCCGTCCAGCTCGGCGACACCGTCGCCGCAGCCGAGCGCATCGGCGTCGCCGTCGCCATCGGCGAGCGCCTCGCCGAGCGCCAGCGCGGTGCCCTCATCGACTGGCGAGCTGGTGGCCATGAGCGCGGGCCGGAAGGTCACCGACCTGGGTCCGGCAGCGTCATCGGCTGCGCTCGCGCCCAATGGGCTGCGCCTGGTGGCGGCCGTCCCCACCACGGCGGGGACCACCATCGAGCTGGTGTCGGTCGACGGATCCGAGCGCCGCACCCTCGCCAAGCTGGCGTCATCCGTGCTGAGCACGGGTTGGCTCTCGAGCCACACTGCGCTGGTCGCCGAGCCGGACCGCATCGTCACCGTCGATCTGCTCGGCCACGTCGGCACCCTGACCACGCTGCCGCCCCGCACCACGCGCGTGGTGTTCTCGGCGGGCGGAGGCCACGCCTTTGCCGGCAGCACGAGCGCAGATGGACAGCTGATCGACCTCGCCAGCAAGCAGTCGAGGGCTCTCACCGGCAGCCGCGAGCTGGCGGCATTCAGCGGCGACGGGCTCCTAGTGGCGTGGATCGACAGCACCGCGAGCCCGGCACGGCTGCTCACCTCGCCGATCGACCGTGACGCCGCCGCGACCGTGCCGCTCGACCATTCCGCCGACAGCATCGCCGGCATCGCCATGGACCGGACCGGCACCCACGTGGCGATCACCGACCAGCCCACCACCGACGGCGGCGAGCTCCAGCTGCTGTCATTGCCGTCGGGCACGGTGGTGGCCCACGCCGCCTCGGCGCAGGCACCCGTGTACTCCAGCCAGGGCGACCGGATCGCCTACATCTCCGGCGGCACCGCCAGGCTCGCGAGGGTGCCCGGGGTGGTGAGCGGGACGGTCGTCAATGCTCTGCCGGATGGCGCGGCTGGTGCACTCAAGGCGTTCGTCGACGCTCAGATCCAGCACAACACAGCGGCGCTCGCCACCCTCAGCGGAACCGGTGTCGACGTGGCGGGATC
Organism: Candidatus Aeolococcus gillhamiae; assembly: GCF_016464765.1. Taxonomy (NCBI): domain Bacteria; kingdom Bacillati; phylum Candidatus Dormiibacterota; class Candidatus Dormibacteria; order Candidatus Aeolococcales; family Candidatus Aeolococcaceae; genus Candidatus Aeolococcus; species Candidatus Aeolococcus gillhamiae. Next base: position 10,804 of record NZ_JAEKNS010000135.1, read on the forward strand.
GACGCCGCACGGGCTGTCGCGCGGCTACGTGATCAGCGCGGTGGCCAACGTCGACGGCACGGTGTCTGCCACCGCGCGGTTGATCGTCGACCCCTCTGCCGACCACCCCGCCGCGTCGTTCGCCGACGAGTCGCTGGTGCTGGCGGCCAAGGACGGCGGCGGCTACGTGGTGGCGGCGCTGAACGGCGGCCACCTCTCCGACGAGCCGATCGGCCCGCAGGTGCTGTCGGTCGTGCCCGTTACGGGGCCGACGCTGGTGCTGCGGGTGAGCTTCGACAGCGACCTGCGTCCCGACAGCGTCGCCGGCGCCATCACGGTGACGACACCGTCGGGGCGGACCCTGGTGGCCGTGACGACGTACGACCCGAACACGCGGACAGCAACGGTCACCACCACGGTGGCCGCCAGCACGTCGGTGAAGCTAACCGTCGAGACCAGCCTGGTCGACGTCGACGGGCAATCGCTGGCCACCGCCTTCACCACGCCGGCAGCAGGCTGAGCGATCGCCGGCTGAGCCGGGCGGCTCATCGGGGACCGATGAGTCATGGTCGCCTGCGACGTTGTACGTAGTACGTCGACGATCACCTACTCAGCGCTCATGCGCGCCACCCAGGAGGCCTACCCGTGAACTGGACGCTCGAGCTGATCGTGGTCCCCGTCTCCGACATCGACCGCGCCAAGGCCTTCTACGTGGACAAGGCCGGCTTCGACGTCCACGTCGACCACAGCGCCGGCGAGGACTTCCGGGTGGTCCAGCTCACCCCGCGCGGCTCGGCATGCTCGATCGCGCTGATGTCGACGACCGGGATGGCGCCGGGTTCGCTCAAGGGTCTGCAGGTGTGCGTGTCGGACCTCGACGCCGCGCGGGCTGAGCTGGCTGAGCGCGGCGTCGACGTCAGCGACGTCTTTCATTTCGGGGCGTCCGGGCAGGCGCCCGGCTACGACCCGCAGCGCACCGACTACAACTCCTGCTTCACGTTCGACGACCCCGACGGCAACTCCTGGCTGATCCAGGAGGTGGGGTCGCGCGCGTGAGGTGACCACCGTCATCGGCACCGGAGGACCGTGATCAGCGTTCGAGGGCTTCGCGGCTCGATCTGAAGGAGCGGTTGTGTTAGCAGGTCCGCGGGCGTAGCATCCGATCCGGTCCAGGAAGGCCCCGAGCCCGATGTCTGGTGCGCGTCCGCATCCGGCAACGGCCCGGCAGGCGATGGTTCAAGTGATCGCGGTTGGGAGGCGGCAATGGACACCAAGGGACACAGGCGGGCACTCGGAACACTGATCGCCGCGACCGTGATGACGCTCGCGGCGTGCGGCAGCAGCAACACCACGTCGAGCGGTGCCGCCACGAGCAATGCCACCAACATCGGCGGCAACGTGACCGTCTGGGCGGTGTGGTCCGGGACAGAGCAGAAGAACTTCCAGTCCGTCCTCGACGGCTTCAACTCGCAGACCGGTGTCACTGCGCAGTTCCAATCGAAGGGCGACCAGTTGCCGACGGTCCTCGGGACGGCGATCACCGGCGGGGCGCCGCCCGACGTCGCCATCCTGCCTCAGCCCGGTCTGCTCCAAGACCTTGTCAAGAAGAACGCCCTCCAGCCCCTCGACAGCTTCGTGGGCAGCACGCTGAGCAGCCAATACGCGAGCGTGTGGCAGAAGCTCGCCAGCGCCAACGGCAAGACGTACGGCGTGTACTTCAAGGCGGCCAACAAGAGCACCGTCTGGTACAACGTGAAGTCGCTGACCGACGCGGGGATCACCACACCGCCAGCGACGTTCGACAACCTGCTCACCGCCATGGGCACGCTGCAGCAGGCGGGAACCACACCGTTCGCGATGTGCGGCGGTTCGGGGTGGACGCTCACCGACTGGTTCGAGAATGTGTACCTGCGTGTCGCCGGCGTCGCCAAGTACAACCAGCTCGCTGCGCACACCATCCCGTGGACGGATCCGACCGTGACCACGACATTCCAGACGCTGGCGAAGATCTTCGGGACCGACGCCAACATGGTCGGCGGCAAGGCGGGAGCGGTGTCGACGCCCTTCCCCGACTGTGTCAGCCAGGTGTTCGGGCCCACCCCGAAGGCAGCCATGTTGTACGAAGCGGACTTTGTGGGGTCAGTCATCCCCACGGTGAACGCGTCGTTGCCCGCGAAGACCGGCTACAACTTCTTCCCGTTCCCGTCGGTCAACGGATCGCCCACCTCCGTGGTCGCCGGCGGTGACGTGGCGGTGATGCTCAAGGACACCCCCCAGGCAGAGGCGCTCATCAAGTACCTCGCCTCGCCCGCCGCCGGCACCATCTGGGCACATCTCGGCGGCTTCACCTCACCGAACAAGCAGGTGGACCGGTCGGTGTACCCGGATGACATCTCGCGCGCCGCCGCCAAGGCCGTCATCGACGCGGGGGACAACGTCGCCTACGACATGAGCGACCAGGCACCGGCGGCGTTCGGTGGCACGGCCGGCTCGGGTGAGTGGGCCGACCTCCAGACCTGGGTGCGCAATCCCACCGACATCAGCGGAATCGAGGCGAAACTCGAAGCGGACGCCGTTTCGGCATACGGCCACTGACCAGGGCGGCGGGCTCGCGGTATGACGACAGTCGCCGCACCGCGGGTCCGCCCGGCCGCCGACACACGCACCGGTAGGCCCAAGCGCGGAGGCGGGTGGAACCGCGGCGCGGTCGTGGCGCTGTTCATGGCTCCAGCCGCCATCCTGCTCGGCGCCATCGTGGTGTACCCGACCATCGGAACCATTGCACGCAGCCTCTACGACGACAGCGGCAACTTCATCGGCGCCGGAAACTACAAGACGCTCTTCGGAACTGCCAACATCCTGGTGGCCCTGCGCAACAACGCCATCTGGGTGATCGTCTTCCCCTTCATGGTGACGTTCATCGGCTTGGTGTTCGCGGTACTCATCGAGCGCATCCGTTGGTCCACTGCGTTCAAGACGATTGTCTTCATGCCGATGGCCATCAGCCTGTTCGCCACCGGCGTCATCTGGCGCATCGTTTACGACACGGATCCCAATCGCGGAGTGATCAACGCGGCGGTCGGGACTGTCGCCGATGCCCTGCATCCGCCCGGGCTGTACGCGCTGCCGAACATCAAGCCGATCAGTGGGCTGACCACCGCCGCCGATGGCAGCATGGTCAGCAAGAGCACCACGGACGCGGGCGGCACGCTGCAGCTCGGACTCACCGGAATCTCGCCCACCTCCCTGCCTCCGGGTGCGCAGGCGGCTCGGCCCCCGTCGGCTGTGGCAGGCGCCGTCAGCGGCGTGGTGTGGCGTGACTTCTCGCCGGGCGGTCACATCGGAGTCATCGACCCTGGGGAGAAGGGCCTTCCCGGCGTGCGTCTCACCCTGGTGGGATCCGACGGGCATACGGCGGCGACGACCACGAGCACCGGCGACGGCTCCTTCCGCTTCAGCAGCGTGTCAGGCGGCGGCTACCACGCCGCGATCGATGCTTCAAACTTCCGCCCGGCCTTCGGTGGTGTCAGCTGGCTCGGCGACCAGTCGCTGACGCCGGTCAGCGGGCTCGGCTCGACCGGGCGCGCGCTGCTCGCCGTCCCGTTGGCCGACCTGTCGGCGATCGTCGCGATGATGTGGGTATGGAGCGGCTTCGCGATGGTGATCATCGGGGCGGGACTCGCCGCGCTCAACCGCGAGGTTCTCGAGGCCGCACGCATGGACGGCGCCAGCGAGCTGCAGACGTTTCGTCACGTCACCTTTCCGCTGCTGCGCCCGGTGCTGATCGTCGTCTTCATCACGATGATCATCAACGTCCTGAAGATCTTCGACATCATCCTGTCGCTGGTGCCTGAGTCCTCGCAGCAGCAGACCAATGTCATCGCGCTCGAC
>NZ_JAEKNS010000092.1:0-12798 GCF_016464765.1 Candidatus Aeolococcus gillhamiae
CTGCTGGAGACAGCGATCAACGGTGCTCTCTGTGCCAGCGACCTGGTCCTGTTCGTGATGTTCTTCGCCATGCAGGCGGCGCCGCTCTACCTGCTGATCAGGTGTTTCGGAGGAGAAGGTCGCGAGCGCGCGGCGACGCGCGCCGGCGTGGCCGTGCTTATCAGCGCGGCGCTTCTGCTCACCGGCTTCCTCCTGGTGGTGGTGCACAGCAGCGCGCACAGCTCCGACCTGACCGACCTCGCCAACGCCGGAGCTCTCACCGGTCCGGTGGCGGCAGCGGGATTCTGGCTCGTGTTCACCGCATTTGCGATCGGCTTCGTCATTGTGCCGGTGCACACCTGGGTGATCGACGCCACGGCCACCGCCAGCTCCGGTGTTGCCGCCGTGGTCGCGGGCGTGCTCGTGCGCCTCTCCGGGTACGGGATGATCCGGTTTGCCCTCGGATTGTTCCCGGCGCAGGCCCAGCGCTTCGGCAGCGCGCTGCTGGTGCTCGCCGTGCTCAGCGCGCTGTGGGGCGTTTTGCTGACGCTGGCGCAGACCACGCTGCGGCGCATGGCCGCCGCCGTCAGCATCGGCCAGATGTCGCTGGTGCTCCTCGCGGTGGCCGCGCCGAACAGCATCTCGCTCGACGGCGCCGTCCTGCAGCTGGTCGCCGGGGGGTTGAGCAGCGCGCTGCTGCTGCTGCTCTGCGGGGCCATCGAGGGGCGCACGCGCAACGCGCCGTTGGCTCGGCTCGGTGGCCTGGCGGCACAGGCGCCTCGGCTCGGCGGGTTCTGGGTCTTTGCCTGCCTCGCCGCGGTGGGGGCGCCGCTGCTCGCCGGCTTCAGCGCGGAGCTGATGCTGTTCAGCGGGGTGTTCTCGGTTCACCCCTACGCCACCGTGTTCGTGATGGCGAGCACTGCGGTCAGCACCGCCGCTCTGATCTGGTCCGCGCAACGAGTATTCCTGGGACCGGCGCGTGAGGAGTTCGCGCGCGTCCGCGACACGACGGCTCTCGAGCTCGCCTATCTGTGGCCCCTCGTCCTTTTCCTGGTGGCGTTCGGACTCCTCGCCGGCCGCGTGGTGCCGGTCATCGGCGCCGGTCTCGTCCGGATCGCCGCGTCTCTCGGTGGCCCCCAGTGATCAGCAATTTTGGTCTCGGTGTGCTGCTCGGGATCCTGCCCGCGGCCATGCTCGGCTTCGGTGCCCTGGTGTGCGCCGCGGTGGCCGCCGCACGACCACGCAGGCGAGCGTCGCTGTTCCGGTCGATCACCCTGCTCGCAGCGGTCGGTGCCTTCACCGCCTCGATGATCGAGCTGCTGGGCTTGCGTCCCAGCCCCGCGGGCGTCGGCCTGGTGGCCTACAGCGGGGGACTGATGGTCGATCGCTTCCACGTCTTCGGGTCGGTGCTCGTGCTCCTGGTCCTGGTGCTGACCGTGCTCGGGTCGGAGGCCTACACGCGCCGCGCACCGGCGCGGGCGGGCGCGTTCTGCGCACTTCTCCAGGTGAGCGCCGGCGCGGCGGTGATGCTCCTGGCGCAGCGCGAGATGGTCGCTTTCGTCGTCGCCTTTGCGGTTCTCCTTGTGGCGCTGACGCTTCTGACAGCCATGACCAAAACGTCCGGACAGACCGCAGAGGCAGCGTTCCGTCAGCTTCTCGCCGGTGGCGTGGCGATGGCCACCACCGTGTACGGGATGACGCTCCTCTACGCCGCCGCCGGCACCACCGATCTGGCTCGGCTGGCGACCGGCGCGCGCGTCACTGGCGCTCCGATCGACGGCCCCCTCGAGGTGGTGGGCATCGCCCTGGTGGTGATCGGGCTGTTGGTGATGGTCGGCGCGCCTCCGCTGCAAGCGTGGACCAGGCATGTCCAGGAGGCCACTCCCGGGGCCATCGCGGGATTCAGCTCGGCCGTGGGTGCCGTCGTGGGCACCGCTCTGCTGGCGCGCTTCGCCGTCGAGGGCTTCGGTCCCGGGAGCACCCGCTGGACCATCCTCGTCGACTTCCTGGCCGCGGCCGCCATGCTCTCCGGAGGAGCCCTTGCCCTGCGTGCCACGACCATCCGCCGGCTGATCGCCGACCTGTCCGTGGCGCAGGCGGGCTTCCTACTGCTGGCGCTCGCCTCGACCGGTCGCGGCATCGCCGGGCCGACGGCCGGCGGCAGCACCGCCCTTCTCTTCTCGCTGCTCGGTGCAGCCGCCGCACTGCTGGCGGCGCTCCTCCTTGCCGGCGTCTTCGACGCGGCCGGCCTCGGCACAGGCATCGACGCCTACCGCGGTGCGGGACGGCGCGCGCCCACCACGGCCGTCTTCCTTGCACTTGCGCTTCTCGGGCTTGCCGGGCTTCCGCCGCTGGCGGGATTCTTCGGCCGCGTTCTCGCTGCCGAGGCGGCGCTCGACGCCGGTCGGGGCTGGGCCGTGGTCATCGCGGCGATGGCGCTGGTGCTCTGCGGCGTCGCGGTGGTGCGCTGGCTGGCCGTGATGTACGCGGACGACAACGGCGAAGCCCCTTTCGCGGTGACGACGACGCCGCGGGTTGCCCGCATCGCCGCGATCTCCACCGCGGCGCTCGGACTTCTCTTCGCAGCCTTCGCCGGTCCACTGATCTCACTGGCCGGCGCCGGCGCCAGCGCTCTGCACTGATGCCCGATCGCCCGGCACCGCCGACCGGCTACCTCGGGATCACCCGGCGGCCGACGCGGCGCGAGTGGCGTCGAACGCTCATCTTCTTCGCGGTGGGCATGGTTGGGCTGGTGCTGGTGGTGACGTTCATCCGCCCCCAGGCGCACCTTCTGCCACTCGGCTCAGCCGCGCCGGCAATCAGCCTCGACGCCGTAGGTGGTGCGCACGTCACCGTTGCCTCCGCGGCCGCGGGCAAGCCCTACGTCGTCGAGTTCTTCGAGGCGGGGTGCGCACACTGCCAGCAGGTCGCAGCGCAGCTGTGCGGCCTCAGCGCGCAGGTGTTCGCCGTCGACGCGGCGAAGGACTCCGCCCAGACGGTGGCGTCGTACCACAAGCAGTACGCGCCCCACTGCGGCTATCCGCTTCTCCTCGACCCCAATCTCACCGCTGGCGCCGCCTACAGGGTCAACGCGGTGCCCACGGTGTATCTGGTCAAGAACGGCAAGATCGTTTACGCGGGCGCCGGCCTCGACGGGGTCAGCGGGCTCGCAGCCGCGGTGCAGAAGGCGGGCGGTGCCTGACACGAGCACGGTGACCACCACGGCACCGAGATGGATGGAGGTGGCGTTCGAGGCGACGGCGCGCGGACTGCGCGCGATCGGCCGCAGGCGTTACGCGATCGCCGACGCCGCCGGGATGATCACGTACCTGCTCCAGCCACCACGCAAGCGACGACTCTGCGCGCACCTGCACAGCCGTGCCGCCGGCGGCCTGCCCGCAGCGGAGGCTCGGCGGCGCGCGCGCGCCAGCTACCGCAACTACTCGCGCATGATCATCGACACCATCTGGATCCACGCCATCGGGCTCGACGAGATGTTCGAGTACGGCCACATCGTCGGCGTGGAGAACCTGCACAAGACCCGCGACGCCGGTCGCGGTGGCATCCTTGTCCTCGCCCATTTCGGGAGCTGGGACATCGCGGCCAGCATGGCGCTCGCCGCCGGCCATCCCGTGACCACGGTGATGGCGCCGGTCGGGACACCGTCCATCACCGCGCTGCTGGCGTGGTCGCGAAAGGTCAAGCAGATGGAGCTGTTCGCCCCGGAGGCGGCGGCGCGCGGGCTGATCAGGGCGCTGCGCCAAGGGCGATGGGTGGCCATCCTCACCGACATCCCCGAGGGCGGGCCGACGACTGAGGTGCGCTTCTGCAACGGACCGGTCCAGTTCAGCACGGGCCCGGCATCCCTTGCCCGTCTCACCGGGTCGCCGCTGGTCCCGATCAGCTGCTGGAGGTCGGACGCCGGCTACCACGTCCACGTCCGTGAGCCGTTCCACGCCAACAGGGACGACGACGAGCAGGTGATCACCCAGCGGATCGCGACCGTCCTGGAGCCGGACCTGCTCCGGGTGCCCGAGCAGTGGTACCCGTTCAACCCCATCTACACCGACGAGGCGTGAGGGTCCGCGGAGGGTGGCCAACACCCGGACGAGCCGCCGTACACTCGCTCGCGCATGAGCGGGCTGGTCAGTGACGTCGGCGCCGCCGCCGCGGGGTACGCGATCGGGTCCATCCCGTTCGGTTTGCTGCTCGGCCGCGCCACGCGGGGCCTCGACGTCCGCGAGACGGGCAGCGGGAGCATGGGCTCAACGAACGTGCTCCGCGTCGCTGGGCCGGCCGCCGCCGGGGCGACCTTCACGCTCGACGTCGGCAAGGGAACCGCCGCCGTGCTTTGCGCGCGCGCTCTCGGGGCCCACCCTGCCGGGGAGGTCGGCGCCGGTCTGGCGGCGATGGTGGGCCACTCCTGGCCGGTCTTCGCCGGCTTTCGTGGGGGTAAGAGCGTCGCCACCGCGTTCGGTGGGCTGTTGGCGATCTCGCCCGAGGCATCGGCGTGGGCTGTCGCCGGGGGGCTCAGCGCCCTGGTGGGCACCCGGATCGTGTCGGTTGGCTCGATGGTTGCAGCCGCGTCCGCCACCATCGGCGCGGGGGTGTCGGCAGCTCGGGGGGGGAGGCGCACGCCGCTTGTCTTCGCGGGGCTCGCCAGCGCGCTGATCGCCATCCGCCACACCGACAACCTGCGCCGGCTCGCCCGTGGTGTTGAGCCGCGAGTCAGCCTGCCGCGCCGCGGGCGCTGACGCGGTTGTCGTCCGTCCGTAACGACACGACGAGGATCGGTCGGAGACCAGCCGCGTATGATCGCCCCATGCGCCGGCCTCGCCCGCACCCACTCACAGGCTCGGTTCGACGGTTGCTGGCCGCAGCCGTCCTGGGTGGGCTGGCAGCGGCGGTTGCGGCGACGGCCTCCGGGCCAGCCTCGGCCGCGGACCTCAACGTGACCCTGAACCTGGGCTCGAACAACCTCAGCGGACTGCCGTCTCTGCCGTCTCTGCCACCGCTTCCGGGGCTGCCCACCGCCACGCCGACGCCGCCCTCGACGTCTCCCGGCCTGAACAGCAGAGGCTCGGTCCCGCCGCTCTGTCCGCCGACGACGACGTGCCCGAGCACCCCGAACAACGGCACCACGGGCACCACCACCGGCACCACGAAGACCCCCGGCAACACGGGGTCGGCGTCGCGCAGCGCCCCCACCTCCAGCTCGTCGTTCGTGACCGCGTCAGGGGTGGGTGTGGGCGGCGGCGCTGCCACGTCCTCGGCGGGTACCACCCTCGGCTCGCCGGAGGCCGCCGGCCTGTCGATGACGGGGCCACCGCCGGTGGCCGAGCTGACGCCGCTGGCGGGGATCTCCTTCGGTCGGGCGCCCTACCTCTGGCCTCTGTTCCTGCTTCTCGACCTCATCGCCGCCGGCGCCGTCGTGGTGCTGGTGCGCAGGACCTGGTCAGCGACGTCCGGCGCCGACTGACCCGCGTCGTCGAGGCAGGCGGGGTGGTCAAGTCTCTGCGCCGGTCATTCGCCACGAAGCTGATCGTGGCGGGTTGCCTGTTGGCGCTCATCGTGGTGGGCGGGGTCGCCAGCTACCTCATCTACAGCCGCGCGCAGCAGACGCGTGCCGCCGCCCAGAGCAATGCCGACAACCGCGTCGGGGTGATGGCCGAGGTCCTCAATCGGTTCACCGGCGTGCAGTCGCTCAGCGCCGCCACCGGGCTCGCCTCTCAGCGGGTGCTCGGCAGCGCGCTCGCGGCCCGGCACCCGTCGTCCGCGGTGCAGGCGGTCTTCGCGGCGAGCACGCCCGTGGACCTCGACGGCGAAGTACTCCTGCTCAGCGACGCGAGCGGCAATGTTATCTACAACCGCACCTCCCCGAGCCTGGGCAGCTCGGTGCCCGCCATGGCGGCACCGCCGGCGGTGCAGACGGCGCTCAGCCATGGGCAGTGCGCGCGCGGGGGGCAGAGTCCGGTGCCCGGCGGGTGCGGTGTGGAGCTGGTCAGCGGGCAGATCCCAGCGTACGTTGTCGCGCTGCCGGTGGCCCACAGCGGCCGCGTCGTCGGCGTGGTGGCGTACGTGGCGCCGCTGACGTTCCAGCTGAGCCGGTTCCAGGCTCTCTTCAACTTCCCGACGGCGTTCATCCCCGCCTCCCGCACCGACGTCGAGCTCCGCCCGACGATGGGCGGGAGCGCCCCCACCGACCCCGGTCTGCGCACGGCGCTGGGGCAGCCCGGTGGGACGTATCGCGCGATCTACGACGCTCCCGTGGGTGCCGGCACGACCGAGGCGGTGGCGGGGAGCTTCGTTCCTGTGTACGGATCCGCCGGCAAGCTGACCGGGTACATCGGGGTCGAGGTGCCACTGTCGCAGTTCGTCGGCGATGAGCGCACCGACATCCTGGTGCTCGCCCTCATCTCCATCTTCCTGGTGTTGGTGGTGGCATTCACCGTGATCGTCTTCGTGGAACGGTTCGTCAAGCGACCGATCGCGCGTCTCGAGGGTGGCGTCGCGCGCATCGCCGGTGGCGACTACACGACGGGCATCCCGGTGCGTTCACAGGACGAGCTGGGCAGGCTGGCGACCAACGTCAACACGATGCGCGACGCGATCGCCGGCTACGTGCGCCAGATCGAGGACGCGCGTGGGCGACTCGACCACGCGCTCGAGCAGGTGAGCGGTGTGTCGCGTGCCCTCACCACGACAACCGCAGGGGTTCCCACCCTGCAGCAGGCGGTGGTGCGCACCGCGGCGTCGATCGGCGGCGGCCCGAGGTCGGCGGTGCTGGCGGTACGCCAGGGAGACACCGACACTCTCGAGGCCGTTGCCACCGACGGCGACCCTCCGCCGCTGTCCGACTGGCCGGGGTTGGCCGAGGTGCTGGCCGGCCAGACGCTGCGGCTCGACAGCGCCAAGCACGGATCGCTGGTCGCTGTGCCGATGTTCTACCAGGATCGGGTGGTGGGAACGCTGGTCATCGTGACGGCCGCGAAGGGCGGCGTCACGGTCGACGACTCGGACGTCGACGTGCTCGCGGTGCTCGCCAACAACGCCGCGATCGCGATGGAGAACGCGCGGTTGTTCGAGCAGGAGCGCGACACGGTGCGCCGGCTCCTCGAGCTCGACTCGCTCAAGACAGATTTCCTGGCCACGGTGCAGCACGAGCTGCGCACCCCGCTCACCGCCATCTTGGGTCTCGCCGACCTGCTCGAGATGTGCTGGGGCATGTGGGCGGAAGGTCCGAAGCTGGAGGCGGTGCGTGACATCCAGGTGGCCGCCAAGAACCTCTACGACATCGTCGAGACGATCATCGACTACGCGGTGATGGAGGACGAGAACCTCGAGCTCACCCCCGCCGAGGTGCCGCTGCGCGAGACGATCGTGAACACGCTCGGGCTGGTGGGTGAGCGGTATCGGGGTGGTCTTCCGGTCCCCGTCGACATCGAGGGTGACGAGGCGGTCACCGCCTTTGCGGACCCCGAGCGGCTGGTCCAGGTGCTCCGCGCCGTCCTCGACAACGCCGTGAAGTTCAGCGATGGTCGCGGCCGGGTGACCGTCAGCTTCGCCCCCGACGAGGTCGCGCGCGAGGTGCGCATCGAGGTCGCCGACCAGGGGATCGGCATCCCCGCCGATGACCTGCAGCGCGTCTTCGACCGTTTCTTCCAGGTGGACAACAGCCCCACTCGCAAGTACGGGGGAACCGGCATGGGCCTGGCCCTGGTGAAGCGGATGGTGTCAGCCCACGGCGCACGCGTGGACGTGGAGAGCACCCTCGGCGAGGGCACGCGGGTCATCCTCAGCTGGCCGGCGTCGCCGGAGGCGGCTGCGGGCGAGGCGCGCGCGGTGGCCGATGACCGTCCCAAACCGGCACCCCGGAAGCGCTCTGAGCCGCCCGCCGTGCCGGTACAATGAGCGCGGTCGCGCTAGATGGGGCGTTAGCGGTGCCCTGTACCCGCAATCCGCTATAGCGGGGTCGAATTCCCCACCGAGGGGGCGTGGCGTTGGGTCTGCTCCGAGCGCATTGGCGTTGACGATCGGGTCCTACGCAGCCCGGGTCTGTGAACTCCGTCAGGTCCGGAAGGAAGCAGCGGTAAACGGTCCCCCGGGGGTGCCGTAGCCAACCTGGTCCGAGCTGAACGATCGGGTGAGCGCCGGCGTCGCGCCAACGACGTGGGGTGCGCGACTGCCCCCAGCGCGGCAATGCCGCGCTGGGGGTCGTAGTGACTTACAGGGGCGGGCAGATCCCGCCCCTCTCGCGGTCGGAGTGAATCCGACCGCGAACACCCCTGCCCTCGGCGCACCTCGTGCGCCGCTGTCGCCTCCGCGACGGACACGGCGCGACTCCCGGGCGTCCTCTCGCCCCGCTACTCTCAGTACCGTGGCCACCGCCCTGTATCGACGGTACCGATCCGCGCGATTTGCCGACCTGGTTGGGCAGGACGTCATCGCCACCACGCTGCGCAACGAGGTGCGTGCCGGCTCCCTGGCGCATGCGTACCTCTTCACTGGGATCCGTGGCACCGGCAAGACGTCGACGGCGCGCATCCTGGCGCGCGCGGTCAACTGCCTGGCGCCGCAGGACGGGGAGCCGTGCAATGAGTGCAGCGCCTGTCACGAGATCCTCGACGGCAGCTCTGTCGACGTGCTCGAGATCGACGCCGCCAGCAACCGCGGAATCGACGAGATGCGCGATCTTCGCGACAAGGTCAAGTACCTGCCCGCATCCCTGCGTCGCAAGGTGTACATCATCGACGAGGCGCACATGCTCACCTCCGAGGCGTGGAACGCGTTTCTCAAGACCCTCGAGGAACCGCCGGCGCACGTGCTCTTCGTCCTCGCCACCACCGAGCCGCACAAGGTGCCGGAGACAGTCAGGTCGCGCGTGCAGCGCTTCGACTTCCGCCGTGTGTCGTCCGCGGACACCACCGCGCACCTGGCGCGCATTCTCGACGCCGAGAACACCGCGGCCGACCCGCAAGCCCTGGCACTGCTGGCCCGCGCCGGCCAGGGCAGCCTGCGTGATGCGCTGTCGATGCTCGACCAGGCGCTCGCCGGGGGTGAGCGACCGCTGTCAGCGGACAATGTGCGCCGCGCCCTGGGTCTGGCCGACCCGGCCACGCTCCATGGCCTGCTCGAATCTCTTGCCGGCGGCGACGGTGCCGGCGCGCTGCGGGCCGTGGCCGCCGCATTCGAAGCCGGCGCCGACCCGCGGCAGCTCCTCCGCGAGACGGCACGGCTGGCGCGCGCTGCGGAGTTCGCGGCTTTGGGACATGGTGCCGGCGCGGATGTCAGCGAGGAGGAGGGCGGCCTCGCCGCCACGCTCGCGCGCGTGGCACCGTCCGGTTTCTGGCTGCGTGCCCTCGAGCTGCTGCAGGCCACCGAGCTCGAGCTTCGCCAGCCCGTCGACGCGCGCCTTCAGGTGGAGTTCTGCGTGATGCGCCTGGTGCGCGAGACGACGCTCGGGCAGGCCCAGCTTGCCGCCCTCGAAGATCGTGTGGCCCGCCTCGAAGGTGAGAATGCGCCGCCGAAAAGGGAGCGGCCGGGCCCCACGGTCCAGCCCCGAGCCTCGGCCTCGATCGCTCCCGCGGTCGCCGCACCCCCCCAACCACCCGCATCGGCCGTCCCGCCCCCGCGTTCCGTGAGCCCTCCTTCCGACGCTCCGGCCGCCGGGGCAGAGGCGGACAAGGCGGTCGCGCCGGACACCGAGCAGGTGCGCGCCGAGCCACCGGCGCCGGCAACACCAGACGGCTCCTTCGCGTCCGTTGAGTCATGGCAGGAGAACTGGGTCAGCCTGCTCGAGGCGGTGAACCGGCGCGACCGGGCGCTGGCTGGCGTCCTGCGAGACTGCCGGCCCGTCGCCGCCGGCGATGAGTCTCTGACAGTCGGCGCGCCCTACAGGTTTCACCTCGAACGCCTGCGTGAGCCGGCGCGCCGGCTTGCGCTCACCGAGGCCGCCGGCGAGGTGGCGGGCTCGCCGCGGACGGTCGACACCACCTACGTCGGGCAGGATGAGGCCCCGGCTCGCCGCCCCGGAACCACGGGCGAGACCACACAGGCCGTCCTCGATGCGTTCGCTGGCAGCCGGGTCACGTCGACGCGGCTCCGCGACGACGCCGACCGCCCCCCGAACGGCGGCGCTGCGTAGACTGCCCACAAACTCGAGGAGGCCCCGGTGAACAGCAACATGATGAAGCAGCTGCAGCAGATGCAGACACGCATGGCCAAGCTGCAGGCGGAACTCGGCGAGATGACCGTCACCGGCACCGCCGGGGGCGGGGCCGTGACCGTCACCGCCAATGCGGAGCAGAAGATCCTCTCTGTGAGCATCGAGCCAGAGGCGCTTGAGGAGGGGGCTGAGCTCCTCTCGGACATGGTCCTCGCCGCCGCCAACGACGCCCTCGACAAGGCGCGCGAGGCCGCCGCTCAGCACATGGGTCAGCTGACCGCCGGTCTGGGCCTTCCACCGGGCCTCATCTGACGCGATGGGCCTCATCCCGGCTGCGGTGGAGCGGCTCGCCGCGGAGTTCGGTCGCCTGCCCGGCATCGGTCCCAAGACCGCGCAGCGTCTGACCTTCCACTCGATGGCGGCGACGCCGGAGAGCACCGAGCGCCTCGCCGCGGCGCTGCATGACCTCCACGACGGGGTGCGACCCTGCACTCGCTGCTTCTTCATCGCCGAAGGCGACCTCTGCGCGATCTGCGCCAACCCCAGCCGTGACCAGACGGTGATGTGCGTGGTGGAGGAACCGCTCGACGTCCTTGCGGTGGAACGCAGCGGAGAGTTCGGCGGCGTGTACCACGTGCTCGGCGGCGCGCTGTCCCCGATCGACGGGGTGGGGCCGGACCAGCTCACCATCGACGCGCTCGAGCGCCGCCTCGAGGGGGGAGAGGTGCGCGAGGTGGTGATTGCCACCGACCCTGACGTGGAAGGAGAGGCGACCGCCCACTATCTCGGCGATCGCCTGGCGCCACGAGGGATCCCAGTCTCCCGCCTGGCCCATGGCCTGCCTGCCGGCGCGGACCTGCAGTACGCGGACGAGGTGACCGTGGCACGTGCCTTCGCCGGTCGCCGTGCCCTCTGAACAACGCGGAAGATCCGGCTGCACAACCGTCGCGCCGATGTATGGTGTGACACGCGCCGGAAGGGGTGGATAACCGCGACAGACCGTGCCCGGCCAACTTGACGCCGAGCCCGCCCGCGAGTATGATCCCCCTCTTGCCCGGTCGGCCGTTGCTGCCCGGGAAGTGCTGCGTTTTCCCCTACGTTGGGATTCGCGCGCGTCGAGAACCTTGACAATTGAAGAGTGGAGACGACTTTCCGCAAAGGGCCTAGGGCTCACGGTTCGCCGTGGGTTGGTGAGGTACCTCGTCTGAATTCGTCGTAGGCTGGGTTCGCCCGGCCAGACGTTTTTTCGGAGAGTTTGATCCTGGCTCAGGATTAACGCTGGCGGCGTGCATGAAACATGCAAGTCGAGCGCGGTACGTGGCTTCGGTCACGTATCTAGCGGCGCACGGGTGAGTAACACGTGAGCAACCTACCTTCGAGTTCGGGATAGCCCTGGGAAACCAGGATTAATACCGGATGTGGTCACAACGGGACATCCCGATGTGAAAAAAGGCGCAAGCCGCTCGATGACGGGCTCGCGGCCTATTAGCTTGTTGGTGGGGTAACGGCCTACCAAGGCGACGATGGGTAGCTGGTCTGAGAGGACGATCAGCCACACTGGGACTGAGACACGGCCCAGACTCCTACGGGAGGCAGCAGTTAGGAATTTTCCGCAATGGGCGAAAGCCTGACGGAGCAACGCCGCGTGTGTGATGAAGGCCTTCGGGTTGTAAAGCACTGTCGGAGGGGAAGAATGAATGACGGTACCCTCCAAGAAAGCCCCGGCTAACTACGTGCCAGCAGCCGCGGTAATACGTAGGGGGCGAGCGTTATCCGGATTTACTGGGCGTAAAGCGCGTTAAGGCGGTCGGCAAAGTTGGTTGTGAAATTTCAGGGCTCAACCCTGAAACTGCGTCCAATACTGGTCGACTTGAGTGTGAGAGAGGAAGGTGGAATTCCCGGTGTAGTAGTGAAATGCGTAGATATCGGGAGGAACACCAGTGGCGAAGGCGGCCTTCTGGCTCACAACTGACGCTGTAGCGCGAAAGCGTGGGGAGCGAACGGGATTAGATACCCCGGTAGTCCACGCTGTAAACGATGTGCACTAGGTGTTGGGCGTATTGACGCGCTCAGTGCCGCAGCTAACGCATTAAGTGCACCGCCTGGGGAGTACGGCCGCAAGGTTAAAACTCAAAGGAATTGACGGGGGCCCGCACAAGCAGCGGAGCATGTGGTTTAATTCGATGCAACGCGAAGAACCTTACCCAGGCTTGACATGTACCTGTAAACCGTGGAAACACGGTCCCCGCAAGGCAGGTGCACAGGTGGTGCATGGCTGTCGTCAGCTCGTGCCGTGAGGTGTTGGGTTAAGTCCCGCAACGAGCGCAACCCCTGTGATTAGTTGAATTTTTCTAATCAGACTGCTGGGAGAAACCCAGAGGAAGGTGGGGATGACGTCAAGTCATCATGCCCTTTATGCCTGGGGCTACACACATGCTACAATGCCCAGTACAACGGGCTGCAACACCGCGAGGTGAAGCCAATCCCTTAAAGCTGGGCTCAGTTCGGATTGCAGGCTGCAACTCGCCTGCATGAAGTCGGAGTTGCTAGTAACCGCAGGTCAGCACACTGCGGTGAATATGTTCCCGGGCCTTGTACACACCGCCCGTCACACCACCCGAGTCTGGTGCACCCGAAGTCGCTGGCCGAACCCG
>NZ_JAEKNS010000013.1:0-11285 GCF_016464765.1 Candidatus Aeolococcus gillhamiae
ACGTCGGTGGTGCGGATGTAGAACTGGGGACGGTAGCCGTTGAAGAACGGCGTGTGTCGGCCACCCTCGTCCTTGCTGAGCACGACCACCTGTGCCTTGAACTTGCTGTGCGGCGTGATCGTGCCGGGCTTGGCCAGAACCTGACCGCGCTCGACATCCTCGCGCTTGACGCCACGGATCAGGCAGCCGACGTTCATCCCGGCCTCGCCCGTGTCGAGCAGCTTGTGGAACATCTCTACGCCGGTGACCACGGTCTTGGTCGTGTCCTTGATGCCGACGATCTCCACGGCCTCGTTGACCTTGACCACACCCCGCTCGATGCGGCCGGTGACCACCGTGCCACGACCCTCGATCGAGAACACGTCCTCGATCGGCATCATGAATGGCTTGTCGATGGGGCGCTGCGGGATTGGGATGTAACTGTCGACCGCGTCCATCAACTTGATGACCTGCTCAGCGGCTTCCTTGTCGCCCTCGAGCGCCTTGAGCGCGCTCACGCGCACCACCGGGATGTCGTCTCCGGGAAAGTCGTACTTGCTGAGCAGCTCGCGAACCTCGAGCTCGACGAGCTCGAGCAGCTCCTCGTCATCGACGGCGTCGCACTTATTGAGGGCGACAACGATGGATGGGACGCCCACCTGGCGGGCCAGGAGGATGTGCTCGCGCGTCTGTGGCATGGGGCCGTCGGTGGCCGCCACCACGAGGATCGCGCCGTCCATCTGGGCGGCGCCGGTGATCATGTTCTTGATGTAGTCGGCGTGGCCGGGGCAGTCGACGTGCGCGTAGTGGCGCTTGTCGGTCTCGTACTCGACGTGCGCCGTGGCGATGGTGATGCCGCGCGCCTTCTCCTCGGGCGCGTTGTCGATGGAGTCGAACGAACGGAACTCCGCGCCGCCCTTCTCAGCGAGCACCTTGGTGATCGCCGCGGTCAGCGTGGTCTTGCCGTGGTCGATGTGGCCGATGGTGCCCACGTTGACGTGAGGCTTGGTGCTGTCGTACTTCTTCTTGGCCATCTCTGCTCGTTTCTCCGCTGTTATGCCTTGGACTTGGCGATGATCTCTTCCGCGATGCTGTTGGGAAGAGCCTGGTAATGGTCGAACTCCATCGAATAGGTGGCGCGCCCCTGGGTCATGCTGCGCAGCTCGGTGGCGTAGCCGAACATCGAGGCCAGGGGCACGTGAGCATGCACCATCTGCGAGGTTCCGCGCCCCTCCATCCCGAGGATGGTGCCGCGCCGCCCGCTGAGGTTGCCCATGACGTCGCCCATGTACTCCTCAGGCATGCTGACGTCGACCTTCATGATCGGCTCGAGCAGCACCGGCTTGGCCTTGCGCATGCCGTCCTTGAAGCCCATCGAGCCGGCGATGGAGAAGGCCTGCTCGTTGGAGTCGACGTCGTGGTACGAACCGTCGACGAGGTAGACCTTGATGTCGACGACCGGGTAGCCGGCGAGGACTCCGTTGGTGAGCGTCTCCTCGATGCCGCGCCCGGTCGGGGCGACGTACTCGCGGGGCACCGAGCCGCCGACGATCTTGCTGGTGAACTCGAATCCCTTGCCGGGCTCGTTGGGCTCGAGCTCCAGCTCGACGTGCCCGTACTGGCCGCGACCGCCTGACTGGCGGACGAAGCGGCCGGTGCCGTGCGCCTTCTGGGTGATGGTCTCGCGGTACGCCACCTGCGGCTTGCCGACGTTGGCGTCGACCTTGAACTCGCGCAGCATGCGGTCGACGATGATCTCCAGGTGGAGCTCACCCATCCCGCTGATGATGGTCTGACCGGTCTCGTCGTCTGAGCGCACCCGGAAGGTCGGATCCTCCTCGGCGAGCTTCTGCAGGGCGACGCCCATCTTGTCCTGGTCGGCCTTGGTCTTCGGCTCCACGGCGACCGAGATGACCGGCTCGGGGAAGGCCATCGACTCGAGGATGATCGGGTGCCGCTCGTCCGAGAGCGTGTCACCCGTTGTGGTCTTGCGCAGGCCGATGGCGGCGGCGATGTCGCCGGCGCGCACCTCCTCGATCTCCTCGCGGTGGTTGGCGTGCATCTGCAGGATGCGGCCGACGCGCTCGCGCTCGCCCTTGGTGGCGTTGTACACGTAGCTGCCACTGCGCAGCACGCCGCTGTAGACGCGGAAAAAAGTGAGCTTGCCGACGAACGGGTCGGTGGCGATCTTGAACGCAAGCGCCGAGAACGGGTCCTCGTCGCTGACGTGGCGGGTCTCGAGATGGTCGTTGAGGAGGCCCTCGATGGCCGGCTTGTCGAGCGGCGACGGCAGGAAGTCGACGACCGCGTCGAGCATCGGCTGCACGCCCTTGTTCTTGAGCGCGCTGCCGCAGAGCACCGGCACGATCTTGGTGGTGATCGTCCCCTGGCGCAGTCCGCGGATGATCTCCTCAGCGCTGAGCTCGTGCCCGTCGAGGTACCTCATCATCAGCTCGTCGTCGCACTCGGCAACGGCCTCGAGGAGGGTGTGCCGGTACTCGGCGACCTGCTCGGCCATCTCCGCGGGGATCTCGGAGCGGGTGCTGGTGGTGCCGAGGTCGTCGGTGTACAGGATCGCCTGCATGCGCACCAGGTCGACCATCCCCTTGAAGTCGTTCTCCGAGCCGATCGGCAGCTGGATGCAGACGGGGTTGGCGCCGAGCCGCTGGCGGATGCTGTGCACCGACGCGAAGAAGTTGGCACCGACGCGATCCATCTTGTTGATGAAGCAGATGCGGGGCACGTCGTAGCGGTCGGCCTGGCGCCACACGGTCTCGGACTGCGGCTCGACGCCGGCAACGGCGTCGAACACGGCCACCGCCCCGTCGAGCACGCGGAGGCTGCGCTCCACCTCCATGGTGAAGTCCACATGCCCGGGCGTATCGATAATGTTGATTCGATGGCCGCGCCATTCGGCAGCCGTGGCCGCTGAGGTGATGGTGATGCCGCGCTCCTGCTCCTGGACCATCCAGTCCATCGTCGCCGCGCCCTCGTGGACCTCGCCCATCTTGTGGATGCGGCCGGTGTAGAAGAGGACGCGCTCCGTCGTGGTGGTCTTGCCCGCGTCGATGTGGGCCATGATCCCGATGTTGCGGGTCTTCTCGAGCGGGAACGCGCGCGTAGCGACTGCCATCTCTAGTACCGGAAGTGGCTGAAGGCCTTGTTCGACTCGGCCATCTTGTGGGTGTCCTCGCGGCGCTTGATCGAGGCGCCGACGCCATTGGCGGCGTCCATCAGCTCGCCGGCGAGGTTATCGGCCATGCTCTTGCCGTTGCGGCCGCGGGCGTAACGGATGATCCAGCGCCGGGCCAGGGCCGCACGGCGGTCGTGGCGGATCTCGACGGGCACCTGGTAGGTGGCGCCGCCGACGCGCTTGGGCTTGACCTCGAGCACCGGGGTGACGTTGCGCATCGCCTGCTCGAAGACGTCGAGCGGCTCACGCCGCTGGGAGCGGCGGATCTTCTCGAAGGCGTCGTAGACGATCTTCTCGGCGGTGCTCTTCTTGCCGGCCAGCATCACGCAGTTGATGAACTTGGCCAGGCCGGGGTTGCCGTAAATGGGATCGGGCAGGATGACCCGTTTCTGAATACGGGCGCGACGAGGCATCTACCTGGCCGCCGCTTTCTCGCGCTTGGCGCCGTATTTGCTCCGTCCCTGCTTGCGGTTCTTGGCCCCGGCGGTGTCCAGCGTGCCGCGGACCACGTGGTAGCGGACACCGGGGAGGTCGGCGACCTTGCCGCCGCGCACCAGAACGACCGAGTGCTCCTGGAGATTGTGGCCGATCCCGGGGATGTAGGCGGTGACCTCCACCTTGCTGGTCAGGCGCACACGGCAGACCTTGCGGAGCGCCGAGTTCGGCTTGCGTGGGGTGGTCGTGTAGACGCGCACGCAGACACCACGACGCTGGGGACACCCCCGCAGCGCGGGAGCCTTGGTCTTCTTGACCGCGGTCTTCCGGCCCTTGCGGACCAGTTGCTGGATGGTGGGCACGCTACTCCGACAGAATGAACAGCGCAGCCCGACGAACTGCGCGCGAATACACGGTCGCCACGGTGGCGCGAACGGAGATCCTACCAGCGGGCCGATCTTGCAGTCAAACTCCGCGCGAACTCAGCCGGCTGGGGACCGCCTCCGGCGCCGCCACGCGGACGGGTCGGCCTTTACGGCCGAGCCGACCTCGCCCGCGAGTGGCGCACAGATTCCGGATTACCCATAGGATGCGACTGACCGATCCACGTATTGAGGGACCTGTCGACCATGCGTTCTCCCGGGACGATGCTCACGGCGGCGGTGCAGGCCCTGTTCGGCCGGCCGGGCCGCGTTCCGGAGAGCCCGCCGACGGCGCACCCGCCCGAAGCGTCCGAGAGACCCGAGGTCTCGCTGATCGGACGCGTACACCCCGAATCCCTGCCGATCGACATGGGCGTCTGCAGCGTGGTCGGCTGCGGCGCTCCCGCGGTGGTGGTCGCGGATCGCCCGAACGCCACTACGGCGGCCTTCTGCGCACGCTGCGCCGAGGAGCTCCACGCCATCCTCGCCAACGGCTTCAGCGCCGGGCCCGCCCCCGGCTGATCGGCTGGGAGGTCCCGGCCGGCCCCCCGGCTATCCCGTCCTGACCGCTGCCGGCGACGCCAAGATCACCACGATCAAGGCCGTCCGCGCGGGTGTCTCGCGCAAGGAGGCCGACGTCGCCAAGGCCAAGCTCGAGGAGGCCGGCGCCTCAGTCGAGGTCGGCTGGCCGCACCGACCCCGAGCAGCACCGCCTGCGCCGGCGCAGGGGCCCAGTCGGCGAAGGTCGCCGTCGCGAAGCCTGTCGTCGCTGTCGACACCCGAACGGCCGTGAACGGCGGCGCCGGCGGCTGCAGGCGGGGGCCGGCGCCTCCCACGGTCACGGGCGAGTTGTTGTCGACAACGTCGAGGTGGGCGAAGATGGTCGCGATATCTCGCGCCCATGGCGTGTCGCCGACGCCGCTCACGAACGAGTATCCCCACGCCTGCTGGAACTGGTCGGTCACGGCGCCGGCCGGGCCGAGCTCGGTGGCGATGGTATACACGGATCGCGCCGCGTCATCCACGCAGTAGGCGCCGTAGTTCTGCAGCGTCCACGCGATCATCCTGCCCGGGCCGGACTGCAGGTTCAGGCTGGCGAGGTTGAGCGAGGCGGGCAAGGCGAGCAGCGCGCCCATCTTCAGGCTGGGGACCTTGCCCCCATACCGCTGCGGCCCGTAGCCGTCCTCCTTGATGGCAGGCCAGCGAAATCCCAGCGGCCAGTAGTCGGCGGCCCCGTCGAGGTTGACCTTGAGAGCGTGCCGGATTGGAGGCGCCCCGGGGACCAGCTCACCGAGCCGGATGGTGCCACCCAGTGACGACAGGCCGGAGCCGCCGTGGGCGCCGAGCGTGCCGGCACCGTACAGGTCGGCCGGAGCGCTAACGTGGGCGGAGGTGACTGGGCCGCCGGCGCTGCACCTGGCCATGGGCTGTCCCTGGACGACGGTGTGCCCGTCCGGCATGAGGATCGCGAAGCTGTAGTTCCCCTTCCCGGAGGCCACGACGAGGCTAGCGGGGATGGGGGCTGAGGCCAGCGTTGCCCCGCCGGCGCACCGTGACCCGCCGGACCACGCGGCGCCGTTGTACTGGATGGGTGTCATCGGTGCAGTGGGCTGCATGACGATCACGTCCTGGTCGGTCGCCACGGTGCGCGCCGTGGCCGGGGCGATGCCGGCCGGGACGTAGGCGGCGGCTCGGCCGATCGGGGTGTTCCAGATGGACGTGCTCGCAAAGGGCCATGCAAGCGGGTTGCGATAGCCCGCCAGAGCGGGTGCCGGTGTGCCCGGGGGTGGCGCCACCGGGGGCGGCGTGGGCCGGTGGGGAGTCGGCGAGGGCGTTGGGGATGGAGAGGCGGACGCCGGCGGTGCGGTCGCCACGGACGACGGGCTCGGTGAGGGGAGTACCGCGCTAGGTCCGGACGGCGACGGGATGGGGTGGAACCGCCAGAGGCCCACGAGGCTGAGGGTGACCGCCACGCAGACCAGCGCCGTGACGATCGAGTTGGTTCGGCGGCCCCATCCCGGCGCGCGCGTCCACATGAGGAACAGGCCGACGGGGAAGAGGACCAGGACGGCGAGCCCGGTGAACCAGTCCGTGCGCCACCACGGTACCGAGGTCCCTCGGCCGGCGGGAGCGCGCCCGCCGGTCGGGCCCAAGGGCTGCATGTCGGGCGGTCGGTCAGTCATCCATTAGGTGCAGTCGTTTCAACCGCAATCGGTCAGCAACGCGCTTGTAGCGTCACCGCTTCCCTGCGGCCGCCTCCAATCCCTCGCGGGCGGACTCGATGAGGATGGCGGCTACCTCGGGGCGGCTGAACTCCGGCGGAGGCATCTCCCCGGCCAAGAGCATGGCGCGGACCCGGGTGCCGCTCAGCGCGAGGTGGTCATCGTCCGGGTGAGGACATGTTCGGGTGCTCGCCATCCCCTCACAGCGATGGCACCAGAACGTATGCTCGAACGGCAGGATCTGGATTCCCAGCGCCGTGGGGTCGATCGAGTCGAAGACGCGCTGTGCGTCGTACGTGCCGTAGTAGCTGCCCACCCCGGCGTGGTCACGACCCACGATGAAATGGGTGCACCCGTAGTTGCGCCTGACGATGCTGTGCAGGACGGCCTCGCGTGGGCCCGCGTAGCGCATGGCCGCAGGAAACGTGCCCAGCACGACGCGATCCTTCGGGTAGTAGCCGTCGAGCAGGACCTCGTAGCAGCGCATCCGCGTGGCGGCGGAGATGTCGTCTCCCTTGGTGTCGCCCACCAGTGGCTGGAGGAACAGCCCGTCGATGGTTTCGAGGGCCACCTTGTGGAGGTACTCGTGAGCCCTGTGGACCGGGTTACGCGTCTGGAAGCCGACCACAGTGCGCCAGCCCAGCTCGGCGAAGCGCGCCCTGGTCTGAGCGGGGCTGAGGTCGTAGTCAGGGAACGCCGACGCCGGGATCCGCAGCGCCTCCACGTCTCCGCCCAGCGCAAACTTTCCCTGAGCAACCCGGGCGGCGACCCCGGGGTGGGCCGGGTCGGAGGTCCCGAAACAGCGCTCCACCTCGGCCGTGAGGTCGACGGTGAACGACTCGGATATCGTCATTAGCGCCAGGGGCTCGCCGTCGGTGCCGACCAGGACGACCTCGTCGCCGGCACCGCGCGCGCCGGCGGTCTGCTCATCAACCGCGAGCACGACGGGCATCGGCCACACTGAACCGTCCGCAAGACGCATCGTCGCGCACACCGACTCGTGGTCGGCCGAGCCCACGAAGCCTGTGAGCGGGCTGAACGCACCCACCGCAATGCAGTGCACATCAGCCTGCTGTCGCGAGTCCAGCGCGATGCGCGGCGCACCGGCGAGCGCGGCCAGGCGGCGCGAGCTATCGTCGGGAGACAGAAGTCGGTTCACGAGTGGGATTGACGCAGGCGCGAGTGTGCGTCGCAGTTCGCCGGACTCTGTTGTCACAGTACTGTCACCGCGCCGGACTCTGGCCTTCTCGCTTGCACACTGCACCTCACGATGATTCAAGCTTTCACTAACGGCCGCGAGGATCCCACCATCGCGGCACCGCCCCCCGTTGCCGCCGCATTATGTCATCTGGCTTTCTCGGCCGGTGTTACGCCCGATGCATTGCATGCGTTGGAGCGCCAGGTCCTCGACAACGCTGCGTGGCGGACAGCGCAGCGATACTTCGATGTAGGATCCGCCGCGTCATTGCGCCCGGGCATGCTGCGGCAGGCACTCGCCGGCGGCGACCCGGCGCCATCCATGGGAGTCTCACAATGAACGACGCGCGTGGTGTGACCGTCTGGTTCACCGGGTTGAGCGGCGCCGGCAAGTCAACCATCTCCGAGGGCGTGCTCCATGAGCTGCGGAACCGCGGCACCCGCGTCGAGCTCCTCGATGGCGACCTTGTCCGAACGAATCTCAGCAAGGGCCTCGGCTTCTCCAAGGAGGACCGGGACATCAACATCCGGCGCATCGGCTTCGTGGCCGACTTGCTGACCCGCAATGGTGTCACCGTGTTGGTGGCCGCGATCTCACCGTACCGCGAAGCGCGCGACGAGGTCCGTGCCCAGATCGGCGACTTTCTCGAGATCCACGTGTCGGCAACGCTTGACACTCTCGTGGAGCGCGACGTAAAAGGGCTGTACCGCAAGGCGATCGCCGGCGAGCTCGCCAACTTCACCGGCGTCTCCGACCCCTACGAGGAGCCGACCGATCCCGAGCTGGTCATCCGCACCGACAACGAGGATGTGCAGCTGTCGATCGAGCGCGTGCTCCGGCTCCTCGACGATTTCGTCGCCCAACGCGACGGTGACGCGTCCCCGCGCGAGGCGCAGGCGGGGTAGTCGCGAGCCGGCTCAGTACGACCCGCGCGCGGCGATGAGCGCGGGCACGGTTTTGGCGAGGATGTAGAGGTCCATCATCACCGACCAGTTCTCCACGTAGAACAGGTCGTAGCGCAGGTAATCCTCGAAGACCAGCTCGTGCCGGCCGTTCACCTGCCAGAGCCCGGTCAGCCCCGGCTTGACGCGAAGCCGGCCACGCACACGCTCGTCGTAGTTCAGCGCCTCCTCGGGCAGCGCGGGTCGCGGGCCCACCAAGCTCATGTCGCCGCGCACGACGTTGAAGAGTTGCGGAAGCTCATCGATCGCGAACCGGCGGAGCCAGCGTCCCACCCGCGTCACGCGCGGGTCGGCGCGCAGCTTGAACAGCACGCCGTCCGCCTCGTTGGTGCCGTTCAAACCGTCACGAAGTCTCTCGGCATCAACCACCATGGTGCGGAACTTCCACATCGTGAATGCCCGTCCCTCGGCGCCGATGCGCTCCTGGCGGAACAGCGCCGGCCCGCTGCTGGTGAGTCTCACCAACAGGGCGACGACCATCATCACCGGTGAGGCGAACAGGAGCATCACGGAGGCAATGCTCACATCGAGGATTCGCTTGAGCAAGCGCGCCCGCGACGAGAAGCGTCGGCGGCGGAGCGTGAACAGCGCCATGCCGTCAAGGGGTTCAACGCAGGCACGCGAAGCCGCCAGGTTGGCAAGGCCAGGTGAAACCCGCACCGATATGTCGGTGCCCGCGAGGGCGTCATCAATCTGCTGCAGCATCCCCGTGCCGACCGCGGTGCCGGCGACGATCACCACCCGCGCGTCGAACTGCGCGACAACGTCGCTGATCGTGGCCACGGACCCGAGCACGGGCAGGCCGCCGACGGTGTCGACCCCCTGATGGGCGACGTCGATGAACCCGCGAACGTCGTACCCCGCCCAGCGGCGGCGCGCAAGGGCGCGGGCTATCGCCCTCCCCTCTTCATTGCAGCCGACGACGATCGTCGTCTGGCTGGTGATGAGGCGGGCGTTGAGCGCGTGGTTGATGCGCCGCACCAGCAGGCGACCGCTGATGGTCGTGACCAGGCTGAACACAAGGAGTGCCGCGAAGAAGCCACGTGAGAGGTTGAGCTTGGCCACGAACGTGACCAGCACCACGAGCAGCACCGAGAAGATGACCGCATGGAACAGCTGGCGTGCCTCGGCGGTGATGTGGGTGGGCCTGCGCAGGTCGTACAGACCGTAGATGCCGAAGATGATCGGCCAGGCGGGGATGGTGAGGAACACCGCCTTGTCGATGGGCCGCAGCAGCTGCGGGCCCAGCTCCCAGTCATTGGCGTGGATCATCTTGGCGGCGAAGTAGGCGATGAACACCGCTACCAGGTCCACCACGAAGGTGAGCGCCAGCAGGCCGATCATCACCTGGCGACGGTCGAGACCGCGGGCGCGGGGGAGGACGGCAGACGCCGTCGGTACGAGCGAGCGCCCAATCACCTCGACCGAGGTGCCCTCAGCAACCGGCCACGATTGGACGTGCCCGGGTGTGCCGATGAGGTCCATGTTTCCCCCCTAGCGGCGTTCCGTTACACCGCAACCACCGAAGTGTAACGACGGTTCAGCGTGCCGTCAATGACGCGTATGACGTTCTTGAGCGTTCTCCGTATCTAAGCGACTGCCGAACCACAGCGAAGATGTCTTCCTGATCCCCAATGACCACATCCTCCAGACTCGACCGCGAGCCGAGCGGTGCGATCGGCGCGACCTTGGACGAACGTTCGCTGCGATTGACTTGTTGACAAGTTGAGCTGTCTCCCGTCAGACTCGGGTCATCGCAGCAGTAACGACACGGCATCGGCCGGCGTTACGCCTGTTGCGAGATTCGTTCAGAAGGGGGGTCACAGTCGGCATGGCACGTCTCGGCTATCTTCAAAGCGGCATCGTCGGCATCGCCGCAGTCGCACTCCTGACCGGCTGTGGCACGACCATGATGGGGGCCGTGGTCGGGGTACCGGCGACGGTGAGCGCCGAGACCGTCGTGAGCGGCACCGACCAGGGCATCGGCGCGCTCCAGCAGAAGCTCGTCGATCAGCTGAACAGCGCCGCCGCGACGCCGGGTGGCGATCCAACCTCGCAGCTCATTCTCCTGCAGCTGAATGCGCTGCTCAACAACCACACGCTCATCGGTGCGGAGAAGATCGACGCCCTGAGGGCGCTCGGGGAGCAGGCGGTCGCGACCCGCGTGGCGCACGTCAATGGCTTGATTGCCCAGGTCAACGGGCTCGGGAACCTGAGCCGGGGGGCCAAGAACCTGCTCATCGGCAATCTCCAGGGGATCAACGCGCAACTGGCGACCCTGGCCAACTCGATCGCGCAGGGCGTGCTCATCGACCAGTTGCGCGTTGACGTCATCTCCGTGGCCACCTCGACCATGGTCTACGGTGTCGCCGACCCCATCGTGCACCTCGCGATCGCGGCGGACGCGATGATCGGCGAGGCCAACCTGATCGCCGGGCACGCGGCTCAGTTCGCCCGCCAGTTCGCCCCGACCGACTCCACGATCGGCCTCGAGCAGAGCACCTACCACGACCTCCAGGTGCGGATCGGTTCGGTGATCAACGTCGCCAACCAGGGGGTCAACGCCACCGCCGGCCTCTCGACCGCCCCCGGGAACCTGTCCGCCTCGCAGTCCACGATCAACGGCGAGCGCTCCCTGATGTCCTCGATCATCGGCCCCTACGGGCCCATGACGGTGGCTCAGAACGACCTAGTTGCTCTCGGCAACTGGTCCCGGACCAGGACGCCGCCGCCGCCGCCGCCGACACCACCGACGCCGGTGCCGACGCCGGTGCCGACGCCCACACCCACGCCGACGCCGACACCGACGCCGCCGCCGCCGACGCCGACGCCGACACCGACGCCGCCGCCACCGACACCGACACCGACACCGAC
>NZ_JAEKNS010000155.1:0-10904 GCF_016464765.1 Candidatus Aeolococcus gillhamiae
GTGCTGCTCCACGTCTGGATCCGCGGCGAGGGCGGCGGCCCGGCTCCGCCGTCGAGCCACGGCCGGCCTCGCCGGCGCCCGGGGTGACCTCCTCGGCGGACAGCGCCGCAGGCCACACGCGCGCGCGCCGGCGCATGCACGCACTGGTGCTGATGGGATTCCTGGCGACGGCGGTGGCGATCTTCCTTCCCGCCGACCTGCACGCCGGCAGTGTGATGATCGGCGCCACCACCGCCGACAACTCGCAGCACGCCTGGTTCCTGCGCTGGTTCCCGTACGCGCTCGCCACCCACCAGAACCCGCTGTTCACCACCAACCTCATCGAGCCCGGTGGCGTCAACCTGATGTGGAACACGTGGATTCCCCTGCCGGCATTGCTGCTCTCACCGCTGACGCTGCTGCTCGGACCGGTGGCGTCGTTCGACATCGCGGTCACGCTCGGCGTGGCGCTCAGCGCGTGGTGCGCGTACCTGGCCGCGTCGCGGTTCCTGCGGCGGCGCTGGGCGGCGGTGCTCGCCGGTGCCGCGTACGGCTTCTCGCCATTCATCTTCGACCAGTCGTACACCGGCCATTCCAACATGGTCATTGCGGTGGTGCCGCCGCTGATGCTGCTGCTCCTCGACACCATCCTGGTGCGCCAGACCACCTCACCGCGCCGTGCCGGACTGCTCTTCGGCGCTCTGATGACCGCGCAATTCTTCATCACCGAGGAGTTGCTTGCGTCTGAGACGTTGATGGTGATCGTCGGGGTCGCCTGTCTCGGGCTCATGCACCGGCGCGAGGCCGCCACGCGGTGGCGCTACGTCGTCGCATGTGTGCGATGGGCGCTGGCGCTCTTCATCCCACTGGCCGCGTACCCGGTGTGGTTCCAGTTCTTCGGCCCCCAGGTCCCGCACCAGCTGATCGCGGACAAGAACTTCTTCGTGACCGACCTGCTCAACGTCGTGCTGCCCTCGACGGCGCAGGGCGTGGAACCGTCGTTCGCGCGGGACATCGCAGAGCACTACGCGGGCAACTCGGGAGAGTGGGGCGGGTACGTGGGGATCCCCATGGTCGCGGTGGTGGCCTGGACCGCGTGGCGGCAGTGGCGGCGGCCGTTGGTCCGGGTGCTGTGCATCAGCGCCGCGGCGGCGGTGGTGCTCAGCTTCGGCTCGACGCTGCACGTCGGTGGGACCGACACGCACGTCCCTCTGCCCGCGGCCATCCTCGCCCACCTGCCGGTGCTCGACAACCTGGTGCCGGCTCGCTTCGCTGTGTACGTGGCGCTCTTCACCGCCCTGCTCTTTGGCCTCTTCGTCGACTCACTGCCGGCGCGGCGGCAGAGCACACGCGTCGTGGCGCTGGTCACCGTGCTGATCGCGGCAGCGTTCGTGCCGCCGCTTCCCTTTCCGACGCGGGTCGCGGTGACCCCGGCCTTCTTCACGGCATCCCCCGCGCCTCTCGCCCCCGGGAGCGCCGTGCTAGTGGTGCCGTTCTCGCACGACTTCTACTCGACGCAGGCGGTGCTCTGGCAGGCGGAGGCGGGGATGTGGTTCTCGATGCCCGAGGGCTACATCATCAACCGCCAGCCGTCCGGGGCCGCCGCCCAGGGGCCGCCCCCGAGCGCGACCGGCTCGACGCTGGTGGCAATCGCCGCCGGGCAGGCGGCCGATGCAACGGTGGACGAGCAGACGCGCCGACGGATCCTGGTCGAGCTGCGCGCCTGGAAGATCGGCGCGGTGGTGCTGGGCCCGATGGACCATCATGCCGCCGAGATGAAGGCGTTCCTCGCCGACCTGTTCGGCACCGCGCCGGTCGACCGCGACGGGGTGACGATCTGGGGCTCGGTGCCGGCGCCCTCGTAGCTGAGGGTGTCCGCAATATTTGCCGGCATCGCGACGTTGAACCGGATGACCAGGGACGCGACCGGAGCCTCCGCCACAAAAGAGCGGATGCGTCGACGTGACCTCGGCTGGGAGAGACGATCGTATGAGACGGGCACGCATCCTGCTGGCCACGCTGGTGATGCTGGTGCCCGCCGTGCCGTTGCTCGGGACCGCCGCTGTGACCGTCGCCCGCGCAGCGTCGTGCGTGGGTCAGCCCGGCGGCCCGTATCCGAACGACCCGCAATACGCGCCCGCAGAGAACGGCGTGGCCGGGGCCACCTGGGACACCGAGGACTGGTACCTCTACGGCTGCCTCCCCACCTCGACCGCTCCGCTGGCGAGCGATCCGGACGGTGCTTCGGGCATGAGCGTGAGCAACCTCTGGAACCGGGCCACCAATCCACAACGAGGCCGCAATGACGTCGTGGTCAGCTACGTCGAGGGCGGGGTCAACTGGCGCATCCCGACGAGCTGCGAGCTCAAGGACCGCGCCCAGCTGAACACCGGCGAGCTGCCCTACCCGGAGAACTCCTCGGGACAGACCAAGCAGACCGGCAACCGCTACGACCTCAACAACGACGGCGTGGTCAACGTCGAGGACTACGTCAACGACCCGCGCGTCCTGGCGGCCGTGACGGGTCAGCCGAAGAGTCCCGGCCCAGGGCCATTCTTGCACCACGTCTGCTCCACCGTGGGACCGGGGTTCAGCGACATCACCCCCGAGGACCTCATCGTCGCGTTCGGGCACTGCCACGTGAGCAACGGAGCGATCGTCCAGTGCCCCACCGGCGGCCGCTTCGACAACGACGGCAACGGCTATCCCAACGACATCAACGGCTGGAATTTCAACCGCGACAACAACGATCCCCAGACCGAGCAGAGCATCTACGAGCACTTCGACGGCGAGTCCGCCCAGGCCATCGGTGAGGGCAACAACAACTTCGCCAACATCGGCTTGTGCCCGCTCTGCCGGTACGTGCCCATCAAGGCCGGCGACGAGGCCATCGACCGCCCCGACCGCGTCGCCGAGGCGATCGTCTACGCGGCGGACATCGGCGTCAACGTACTCGACGTCACCTCCGCCTCTCTCGGCCTCAACAAGTCAGTGCAGGCGGCGATCAACTACGCCTACAACAAGGGCACGGTTGTGGTCTTCGCCAGCAACGACTTCGAGTCGGCCGATCACACCGATGGCATGTACTACGCGCACGTGTGGCCGGGCAACTCGGTGACCGGTGATCACTCCACGCGAAACAGCTCGGGGTGCCCCGCACCACCGGCCAACCCGGGCTCCCCGCTGTGCGCCTTCGTGGTCACCAACAACACGTACGACTCCCGCTCCAGCCTGACCTCGTACGGGCCGCACTCGCTGTTCTCTGTGCCCAACCCCGACGGTTCCACCTCGACGGGCACGCCGACGAATGCGGGCGTTGCCGCGCTGGTCGTCTCCGAGGGCAAGTCCGCTGTGGATCGCGGACAGATCAGCGCGCCGCTCAGCGCCAACGAGGTGCAGCAGGTGGTGCGCTCGACGGCAACGCCGATCTCGGCGCCGTGCCCGCCCGTCGAACCGTGCTTCACCGCGCCGAGCGGATCGCTGTTCAACATCCAGTACGGCTACGGCGAGCCCAACGTGCTCGCTGCCGCGGCCGCTGTCGACGCCAACCACATCCCCCCGGTGGCGGACATCCAGTCACCGTCGTGGTACCAGTGGGTCGACCCGACGAAGCAGTCGAGCGTCTCCGTCACCGCCAACGTCGCCGCACCGCGCGCTCTGGGCGGCACGTACTCGTGGCAGCTGCAGTACGGCCTGGGCCCGCAGCCCAACGACACCACCGGGTGGACCACCATTGCCAACGGCAGCGGCGGTGGCCCGGCGACGGTGTCGGGGAGCATCAACCTGAGCGCCATCCCGTCGTCCTTCTGGGGCGGCCCGTACAGCGTCGACCTGACCACGCGGTCGACCATCGAGCAGTACGACGTCAGCGTCCGCGTGCGAGTGTTTGCCAACAGTGACACCACTCATTCGTACTCGATGGGTGAGGACAGGCGCGCCTTCCACCTCCGCCACGATGACACCCAACTGGCCGGCTTCCCGCTCAACCTCGGCGCCTCCGGAGAGGCTTCTCCGACGCTCGCCGACATCGAGGGCAGCGGCAAGCTCGACACCATCATCCCGACGTCGGACGGCGCCGTCCACGCCATCCGCCCCGACGGCACCGAGGCTCCCGGCTTCCCGGTGCACACCGGCCCGCCGCCCGGGATGGACCCGAGCTACGCCAACAACTACCTGAGCGACCCGACCTGGGGACAGAACCTCCTGCCGCGTCCCGGTGACACGATCGCCAGCGCGCTCGCCGTCGGTGACCTCAACCACACCGGCGCCCTCGACGTCGTGGGCAGCACCCTCGACGGCAAGACGTACGCGTGGGACGGGCTCGGCCGGCTCCTCCCCGGCTTTCCGGTGCTCAACGGCACGACCTCGCAGTTCGGGCTCACCGTGCCCCCGCCGGATACTCCCTACAGCTTCCAGCCCGAGAACGTCTCCTTCCCCTCACCGGTGCTCGCCGACCTCGAGGGCACCAAGCACCTCGACATCATCCAGGCCGCCGGCGACAACCACGTGTACGCGTGGCGCCCGGACGGCGCGGCGGTGCCCGGTTGGCCCGTGAGCACCCTGCTGCCTCCCGGCACCGTGCCGGCCGGGCAGCAGCAGACGCACGACAGCAAGGTGATCCCGACGCCCGCGATCGCCAGCATCAACGGCCGCACCGACGTGGTGGTGGGACTCGATGACAGCATTCTCGGGACCGGTCCCGCGGGCGCCGGCGTGCAGGCGTTCCTGCTCGCCTTCGACGGCCGGGGCACCAACGGGGGCGGCAGTGTCAGTGGCAACCCGGCGCTGCTCCCCGGCTACCCGGTGAAGATCCCCGGGCTCATCCAGGGCTACGGTGTCGCCCAGGACTTCGTCACCCAGGGTGTCGAGTCGCCGGTGGTGTACGACGACCTGGTGCGCGGTCCCCAGGCGGTGGTCAACGCCAACCTCTTCTCGCAATACCGCGTCGACCTGACGACGGCGACGGTGTCGCCGACACCCTTCCAGCTGGCGACCCTCCCCGCGCTGGCGCCGAACTCGTGCCCCACTCCGCAAAGCGTGCCACCGACGTTCTCCGCCAACTGCACGCTCACCCCGTTCACCACGTCGGCCAGCCTCGGCAAGGCCGTCCCCAATTCGGTCGTGCCGCAAGCGTTCCAGGCCGGCTCGTCCGCGCCCGACGTCCTTCTGGGGATCACCCAGACACCCGGCTTCGGCATCCGCGTCGACAACGGCGTCGGCGGCTGGGACCCGAGCACGGGCGTCAACCTGCAGCCCTACAACCATTACATCCAGGGGCTATCGTTCTTCGGGGCACCGGCGATCGCCGACGTCAGCGGCGACGGCATCCCCGACGTCCTCCAGGGCGCTGACTCGAGCGCGCTGATGGGCTTCGACAGCGTCACCCACCAGCCCGCCGCGGGCTTCCCCAAGTGGACCGGTGGCTGGTCGCTCTTCACCCCGGCCACTGGTGACATCAACGGTGGCGGGGTCACCAACGTCGCCGAGATGACGCGCGAGGGATACCTCAGCGTCTGGTCGACCGCGGGCAACGGCTGCGCCGGCAACAGCGAGGCCTGGCACTGGCACCAGGACGACCGCAACACCGGCCACTACGGCACCGACACACGGCCGCCGTCTGCCATCTCCGACCTCGCCGCAACCACGCAGAACGGCCAGGACAAGCTCACCTTCACCGCAGTCGGCGACGACTGGAAGTGCGGGACCGCGGCGAGCTACCAGCTGTTCACATCGTCGCAACCGATCACCCAGGACAACGTCGGCTCGGCGACTCCGCTGACGGTGACCCAGGCGCCGAACCCGTCGGGCACCGCCGAGGCGATCACCGTTCCGCAGTCATCGGGCCAGGGCTTCTTCGCCATCCGTGCCGTCGACCACGCCGGCAACATCGGACCGCTGCAGGTCACCAATCCATTGGCAGCCAGCGTCGCCGAGTTCGGCCCCGGCGCGGCGATCGGACTGGCTGCGGCCACCGCTGTGGTGGCAGCGGTGCTGGTGCCGCTACGTCGCCGGCGCGCGCGCCGTCAGCCCTGACCGCGCAGGTGCGAGACGTCGTTCCAGAGCGTGATCGACGGCCAGTCGTGCTCCCACGCCAGGGTTGAGATGCTCGCCGTGGAGAGGTTGAAGTGACGTGCCAGTGGCGCGTGCTGCGCGATCCAGCGCACGGCCAGCACGCGGAGAAGATGGCCGTGGGCGAAGAGGGCGACGTCACCCTCGACCGCGCGGACCCTCGCGATCACGGCGTCGGCGCGGGCCGCCACCTCAGCCAGCGTCTCGCCATTGAGGACGCCCTCGTCCCAGAGATTCCAGTGGCGATCGCGCTCACGAATCTGCGCGGTGGTCATCCCCTCGTAGTCGCCGTAGCTCCACTCGCGAAGGTCCGCGTCGAGCTCAGCGACGTCGCGGTAGCCGGCGATCCGGCACGTGGAGACGGCGCGCTGCAGAGGGCTGCAGAGCACCAGTTCGAACGTGTGCGGCGCCAGCCGCCGAGCCAGCGTGGCGGCCTGGCGGAGGCCGTCGTTGTTGAGCGGGATGTCCGTCCAGCCGGTGTGGCGGCCGGCCTCGCTCCAGTCGGTGGCGCCGTGGCGCACCAGCACGATCTGACGCGGACGCGACTCCTCGGCCAAGCTCAGCGACTGCGGGGCGGCCAGCCGCGCCGGCGCGGGGTGAGCAGGCGGAGCACCGCGAGCAACAGCGCGGCGCCGATGAACGCCACCACGACGTCGCCGATGATGCCGCCGGTGTCGATCGAGCGGTTCGGCGAGAGCAGCGACAGGAGCAGGCCGCCGAGCACCGCCCCGGCGAGACCGACCGCGGTATCGGCCAAGCAGCCGAAGCCACCGCCGGCCACGACCCGGCCGGCCAGGGCCCCCGCTACCAGGCCGATGACCAGCCAGGTGATGATGTGATGGCTGTCGAGGGTCAGGGTGGCCAGCAGGTTCACCCGGCGCAGTCTACGCAGTTGGGACGCGACGTTCGAATGGTGGCGAGGCCCGCACCAGTTCTCTGGTGGCAGACTCGGCCCATGTCAAGGAGAGCCCATGCCTGAGAGCCTCAGCGTCACCGACAACCGCACCGGCAGGACGTACGACCTGCCCATCGAGAACGGTGCGGTCCACGCCACCGCCTTCCAGCAGATGAAGCTGGACGATGAGGACGACGGCCTGCTCCTCTATGACCCAGCGTTCCTCAACACCGCCTCCTGCACCAGCCGGATCACCTTCATCGACGGTGATCGCGGCATCCTCCTGTACCGGGGCTATCCCATCGAACAGCTCGCCGAGCACAGCAACTTCCTCGAGACGGCCTACCTGCTCATCCACGGCGAGCTGCCCAACGCCGCCGAGTACGCGGCGTGGGAGCACGAGCTCACCATCCATACGCTCGTCCACGAGAACGTCAAGAGCTTCATGGACGGGTTCCACCATGACGCCCACCCGATGGGGATGCTGCTCTCCACGGTGGGAGCGCTCTCGACGTTCTATCCCGACGCGACCAAGATCTACGACGAGGAGCAGCGGCGCATCTCGATCTACCGGCTCATCGCCAAGATGCCGACCCTGGCGGCGTTCGCATTCCGCCACTCCCGCGGTCTGCCCTACAACTACCCGGACAACGACCTCAGCTACGCGGGCAACTTCCTCAGCATGATGTTCAAGATGGTCGAGCCGCGCTACCACGCGGTGCCAGAGATCGAGCACGCGCTCGACGTGCTGTTCATCCTCCACGCCGATCATGAGCAGAACTGCTCGACCAACGCGATGCGCGCGGTGGGCTCGTCACACCCCGACCCGTATTCGGCGACGGCGGCGGCGATCGCCGCCCTGTATGGACCGCTGCACGGCGGCGCCAACGAGGCGGTCATCCGCATGATCGAGCGCATCGGCTCCGTCGACAAGATCCCGGAGTTCGTCACCGGCGTCAAGGCGGGCAAGGAACGCCTCATGGGCTTCGGGCACCGCGTCTACAAGAACTACGACCCGCGCGCCAAGGTGATCAAGCGGATGGCGGACCAGGTGCTCGCCGTCACCGGAACCAGCCCGCTGCTCGACGTCGCCCGCGAGCTCGAGACAATCGCGCTCGAGGACGAGTACTTCGTGAGCCGCAAGCTCTACCCCAACGTCGACTTCTACAGCGGCTTCATCTACCAGGCGCTCGGCATCCCGGTGGAGATGTTCCCCGTGCTCTTCGCGATCCCGCGCACGGCCGGCTGGCTGTCGCAGTGGGAGGAGTCATTGCTCGACAAGGAGCAGAAGATCGCCAGGCCACGGCAGGTGTACCTGGGTGCGCCCTCGCGCGACTTCGTGTCCATGAGCGAACGCGAGGTGCAGCGGCCAAAAATCGTCGCCGCAGGTTAGCCGGGCGGACGCTCCGTCATCACCCAGATGCGGCCGGCGATGTCAGCTGCGATGGCGTCGACGTCGTGTGTCCGGTAGTCGAGCCAGTAGCGGCAGTGCAGGAGCATGCCCTCGCCGTCGAGCTGCACGTCGACGCGGGGGGCCGGGTTGGTGGCGATCTGGCGCGTTGCCTCGAGCTCGCGTCGTGCGCCTCGTAGGGCCGCTTCCAGGTCCTTGTCACGCTCGATCCGAACGCTCACCGTGTACTGGCGCTGCCCGTAGGCGCTGCTGTTGACCACTATGCCGGTGAAGACCGTCAGGTTGGGCAGGAGCGCGAGGCGTCCGTCGCCAGTGCGCAGCGCGGTGGTGCGCAGGGTGATGTTCTGCACCACCCCGGCCATGTCGGAGACGGAGATCAGGTCGCCGATCCTGAAGGGGCGTTCGAGCAGCAGCCAGATACCGGCGAGCACGTTGCGCAGCACGTCCTGGAAGGCGAGGCCGATGGCCAGGCTGGCGAGGCCGCCGAAGGTCAGCAGGAACGCGAGCGGGACGCCCGCGGTGACCAGGCCGCAGAGCGCCGCGAAGAAGTAGATGACCGCTCCGCCGACGTTGCGGATCAGGGCGCGGACCTGCGGGTCGCCGTGGGCGCGCTGTACGGCGCGGTCGATGATCCGACGGGCCACCCGCCCGATCGCGAAGACCAGCGCGAAGATGACGATGGGGCCGATCAGACGCTCGATGAGCGGGCCGAAGATGCCGGACGGATCGTGCTTGGTGACGGTGGTGCAGAGGTCGTCGAAGAAGTAGTTCTTGTCGCAGCTGAACGCGGTGGCGGCGAGCATCGCCGCGATGGTAGAGCCCTGCTATTCGGCTGGGGCTTCCTCGCCGGACTCGGCCGCCGCCTCGCCCTCGGCAGGCGCCTCGCCTTCCTCGGCCGCGGCCAGCTCGGGCTCCTCCTCGACGATGCGCAGGGCGGCGACCTTCACCACCAGCTCGTCAGGATCGACGTGGACGAGCTCGACTCCCTCGGGCAGCGTGATCTCGCGCACGTGGATGCCGGCGTCGATCTCGTCGAGACCGCTGACGTCGACGGTGAACTGTGCGGGCAGGTCGGCGGGAAGGCACTCGACGCGCAGCGTGTTGACCAGTTGCTGCAGCGTCCCGACCTTGGCGTCCACCACCGCGGGGGACTCGCCGGTGACGACGACGGGCACGTCCGCGGTGAGCTTCTCGCGCAGGTTGACGGCGAAGAAGTCGGCATGGATCGGCCGGTTGGTGCGCGGGTCGATCTGCATCTCGCGCACCAGCACCTTCTGGGCGCGGCCGCCGTCGACGGAGAGGTCGATGAGCTGGGTGCGACCGGCGCGCATCCAGACGCGATGGAGCACCGTGGCCGGCGCGGTGATCGCGCGCGGCTCGACGTTGTGCCCGTAGAGGACGGCGGGCACCAGGCCCTCGCGGCGGAGCGGCCTGTTGTGGCTGCCCCGCTCCTCGCGGGTCGTGGCCGGCAGTTCGATGGTCGCCATACGGCCGGTCACTGTACCGGAAGCGAGGCGATTGGCCTCGTGAGCAGGCGTGATCGAGATCGGAAGGCCGCCCACGGCGTCCCCATGGAAGTGGCACCATCGCCAGCAGTGGATCGCGCGGCGGTCCCGCACGGAGGAACAACCATGCCGAAGTACCTGTTTGAAGCGTCCTATACCGTGGAGGGCGTCAAAGGGCTGATCAAGGAGGGCGGCACTAGCCGACGTACGAACTTCGAGACTGCAGTCAAAGGCCTGGGCGGCTCCTTGGAGTCGTTCTACTACGTCTTCGGCGAGGACGACGTCGTCGGGGTCCTGGACATGCCGGACAACGTCAGCATCGCCGCGCTGAGCCTGTCGGTGGGTGCTTCCGGTGCCGTCTCCACCTCTGTGCGCGTGCTGCTCACTCCAGAGGAGATCGACGCCGCGGTGAAGAAGACGACGGACTACCGCGCCCCGGGGAAGTAGACCGGCCTCAGGCGGCGACCTTGCCGAAGCGCTCCTTGACGTAGGCGACCGCCTCGTCGAGCGACGTGCCGGGGGTGAACACCTTGTCGACACCGAGCTCGCGCAGGGCTGCGACGTCGGAGTCGGGGATGATCCCGCCGCCGAAAACGACGATGTCGCCCGCGTCGCGCTCACGGAGCAGCCGGATGATCTCCGGGAAGAGCGTCATGTGGGCGCCGCTGAGCAGGCTGATGCCGATGCCGTCGACGTCCTCCTGGATGGCTGCGTCCACGACCATCTCCGGGGTCTGGTGGAGGCCGGTGTAGATCACCTCGACGCCGGCGTCGCGGAGCGCCCGCGAGATCACCTTGATGCCGCGGTCATGACCGTCGAGGCCGACCTTGGCCGTGAGGATGCGGATGTGCCGGCCCTTGCTTGCCACGCGCGGATCTTACCCCGCGGTGACCTGAGCTTCTCGCAGCGCGCTCAGAGCGCGGCGGCACCGAGCGTGGCGAGCGCCTGCGCGGCCCGGTCGGCACGCTCGCCGAGGTAGTCCTCGACGGGGACGTCGCACTGGCCCGCGGCCGCGCCGGCGAGCGCGGCGGTCAGGGTGCCGACG
>NZ_JAEKNS010000044.1:0-6265 GCF_016464765.1 Candidatus Aeolococcus gillhamiae
GCCCGCCTCGCCCTCCACCGCCGTCCTGGTCGAAAACCCCGAAACGGCCGGTCGGAAACTCCGAAATGGCTGATCGCTTTCATCCGAAACAGCTGGTCGGATTCCGCCGAAATGGGTGGTCGGTTTCCCCCGAAATACGCATTCTGCGCGCGTTGCCAGCGGCTGAGCGCCGACGAGTGGTTGGTCTCGGAGAAACGGTCACCCTCGACGTCAGGAAGGCATTGTTCGAGCCGGGGCGTCCCGTGCACGACGTGTACTTTCCGTACAACGGGGTGATCTCGCTGGTCACACCGCTTCGGGATGGCCACGTCATCGAGGTGGCCACCGTCGGCAACGAAGACATCCCACCGGGATAACGTGTCAAGTCCGGAGGGTTGATCCGTCAGACGCCTGTTTCATGCCGCCACGCTCTCGGCGGCGCTGGACTGCGGCCAGGCGATGGCCTCGTCATACAGAACGCCGTGCTCAAGGCAGCCGTGAAGGATCCCCACCAAACGATTGGCGACGCTCCGGATGGCCTGTGAGTGGGTTTTGTCGCGGCCGCGGAGGGCCTCGTAGTAGTGCTGAACTCCGGGGGACGAACGCACCGCGCAGAAGGCCCAGCGCAAGCAGGACTCGCCGAGATGCCGGTTGCCGCCGTGGCGAGCGTTCACCACGCGCAACTTGCCGGACGCTCGGGTGACCGGTGAGGTTGTGGCGTAGTTCTTGCGTGCTCTAGTATCGGTGTAGTAGTTCGGTGCGTCGCCGAACTCACCCAGAACCCGGGCGCCAAGGATTGGACCTAGTCCGGGAAGACTGTGGAGGATCTTGGCGTCCGGGTGTTCTTCAAAACGCGAGTTCATCTCCTGAGCCAACTCGCCGATCTGAATGGTCATGGAGACGATCACTCGGGCCGTGGCGCGTGCCGAGTTGCCGTAGGCGTTGGTCACCACGGGAGGTGCCGCAAGGTGTGGCCCGCCGAGCACTTTGCGGATCTCCTCAGCACGGCGCTCGATGCCGCGTTGTCGGCCAGCCTTGCGCAACGCTGAGGCAATCTGCAACCGCGACAGCGTCCTGCCCTGCGCCGGCGTCGGTGCGCGCTCGATCAGTGCCATCACATCGCTGCTGTCTCGGCTCCTGGGTCTGGCCAGATTAGGAAATGCCAACAGCAGTGCCGGATAGTACTGACGCAGGGCGCTGCGCAGAGCATTGATCTGCGTCTGTCGTTGGTGGATCAGCGACTGGTGTGCCCGGGCGAGCACCTTGATCGCCTCGGACAGATCCGAACTGCCGACGTACTCCCGGTGGTTGTGCCGATCGGTGCGCACGACATCGGCGAGCATCTTGGCGTCACCGCGATCTGACTTTGCCCCCGAGAGGTGGTGCCGATCGCGGTACCGGCTACTCGCCAGTGGATTGATCTCGAACACCGCATAGCCGGCTGCGACGAGCGCCTGCGCCACCAGGCTATGCGCGCTCTCGGTGCCGACTACGACGTCAGCAGGGTCGGCGATGTGGGGCGCCACGGCAGCGTGGATCCGCTCGACCCCGTCCATGCTCTCCTCAACGCGAAACTCGGCGAGCAGCTCGCCAGTCTCGCTCATCACGGCGATGTCGTGATGGTCCTCGGCCCAGTCCAGGCCAAGACAGATCATGCTTCCCTCCTGTTCGTTGTCGGTTGGCTCTGGTGAGCCACCAGGAGAACTGCAGCGTCCTAATGGATCAGTGCTCACGGCACGACATCCCACCAGCCATCTGTCTCCTGCCAAGCATCGGGGGCACTCTCTTCGTTCAGGGCTCGATGCCCAAGGTGTCACAAGTGCTCACCCGGTGCCGGCTCGGTGAAGAGCTTGTCCGCTGTTTCCCGGTTGCGCAACCTCCTTCACCCCCGCGCCCTTCATCCCCTCCCTACTGCTACTGGGGAGCAGGTTGCCCGCAGGCTGTAAACCCCCATTAGGAGTCGCGGGCGTGCCGCTCTTCGCAGGCGGCGCTCTCACCGTCCGTGCCGTGGTTCAGTTTCGCGGTCGCGGGTTGCGTGTCCCAGCGGCTGGGTCATGGCTGAGACAACTCGCGGCGGGTCGCTCGGTGACGTCGTGAACAGGTACCTCGCTGCTCTATTTGGGCAGATTTCCCAGGCGGTTGCCTGCAACCGACTCCACTCCAGTGAGGAGCGGCTCAGCCGATGGTTGCTGATGACCCACGATCGGGTGGGACGTGATCACTTCGCCATCACCCACGAGTCGCTGAGCCAGATGCTGGGCTCCTCGCGCGTCACGGTGACCCTCTCAGCCGGAGCCCTGCAGACGGCCGGACTGATCGAATATCGCCGCCGACAGTTGAGCATCCTCAACCGGTCGGGCCTCCAGCAGGTGGCGTGTGAATGCTACGCAGTCATCAGGTACCAGTTGGATCGCGTTCTCGCCGGGGTGCGCCAGTTCAACGAGTTGGTGACCCCAGCAGGAGAGTGAGGCACTCGGAGAGTTGACCGAACCCATGGCATCGGGTAGTAGCCTCCGTGTGGATGGGAGATGCAGCCCCACGCAACGGCGACTCAGACGCGGCACTCTGGGAGGCGATGACCCGAGGCGATCACGGCGCCCTCGAGGTCCTCTACGATCGACACGCGCACCCGGTCTATTCGATCTGCCTGCGCGTGCTCAGCGAGCCGTCATTGGCCGAAGACACCGTGCAGGAGGTGTTCCTCGGACTCTGGCGCCGACGCCACGGGTTCGACGCGGCTCGGGGCAGCTTCGGCGTCTGGATCGCGACGGTGGCGCGTAATCGGTCCATTGACTGCCTGCGCGCCCGCCGTGGCCGCGCCGGCGGCGAGACCGAATTGACCACCGAATTCCCCGATGGGAGAGTTCGCAACGATCCTTGGTACCAGGTTGCCGAGGAGTTGGACCGGAACTCGGTGCACGAGGCGATGGCCACACTCCCGCGCGCCCAGCGGCAAGTCATCGAGCTCGGGTACTGGGACGGCCTGACCCATTCGGAAATCAGCGATCGGCTCCACCTGCCGCTCGGCACCGTGAAGACGCGGATGCGACTTGGCCTCGAGAAGTTGTACTCGTTCCTCGAGGCGCGCGGGAACCGGCCATGCCAGTGAGCCATGACGAGGTGGACAGCCTCCTCGCTGCCTACGCTCTCGACGCCGTCTCCGAGCGCGAGGCTGCCGACGTGCGTGAGCACCTCGATGGGTGCTCCGATTGCCGTGACGCGGCGGCGCGCTTGGCTGCCGCGGTCGAAGCACTGCCCATGTCGGTGGACATACAGCCGGCGCCGCTGGGTCTCCGCGAACGCGTCCTTCAGGCGACACGCACCGGGACCCCGCACACCGCAGAGCCAGGACCCACCCCCCTCTATGGGGCCCCTACCCATCGCTCGGCTGAACCGCCGCGGCGGACGTGGGCGCGTCGGGCTGCAACTGCAGTCGCCGTGGCGGCCCTGCTTGCCCTGGCCGGCTGGAATCTCGAGTTGCAAACACAGCTGCACTCAGTACAGCAGACCGTCGATGCTCTGCGCGACGCGCACGCGGTCACGACGAACTTTCGCAGCAGTGTTGCCGGCACTGGCACAATGACCTACCTTCCCCAAGAACGCGTCTCGCTCGTAATGCTTCGTGGGCTGGAATCGCTGGACCCGGGGCGCGTGTATCAACTCTGGTTCCTCAGGAGCGCCGGGAGCAAGCTGCGGCCAGCAGGCACGTTCGTCCGCCAAGCTGGTGGCAGTGCGCTGCTGGTAGTGCCCGACGAAATCGACACCGGCGGTGGCGTTGCTGTCTCGATCGAGCCACTGGGCGGATCCGACGCCCCTACCAGTGTCTTGATCATGACCGCCACGATCTGAATCCGGTTCCCAGTCGCCGCCATCAGCAACGGCGCGACGACCCAGCACACAGCGCGAGCGGCGACGCTACGGTGGCGAAGACCGCGATCAGCCTAGCGGTGATCCCGTGGCGACCTACAAGCGGAAGGCGCCGTCGCGACCGCCGGCTCGCTCGGGACCGTCCTACTGGCGGTTGCCCCTTCGTTATCACCGTTGGCGGACACCACCCGGCGGCGCTCGACCAGTGGAACGGCGTCCTGCAGGCGGCCGGTGCGTTTGGGCGGGGGTCAGTCGGGTACCGGACCGACAGACCTCAGACGTCCTGACACGATTGCGCTATGACACAGGGCATGTACGTTGATGTCCCTACAGTGGACCACCTCGCTGGGCGGTTTTCCGCCCCCTTGCCTGGTGGCACGCGGGGGTTCGCTGGGACGCCGATCGACGACAGCCGCTTGGCGGCCGAGCTCATCGCGCGTCGACCATCCACGCTGATGCAAATCTACGACCGCCTCGCTGCGTCGGTGTACGCCGTGGCCCTCAGGTTGGTCGGCGAGGTCCCGACTGCGGAGCGGATGGTCGAGGACGCTTTCCTTGCGCTGTGGCGCAGCCCTGGCGAGGTTCTGGTGAGGCGCCAGAGTTTGAGCGCGTTCCTGTGCGGCACCGTTTGCAGTAAGCCCCCCTCGTCGCTATCAGTCTCGATCAGACAAGGTGAGAAAGGAGATGCCTGTGGCCGACGCAACGAACGATCCGGCGCCGACAGAGAGTGACGAAGCCGCTGAACGCACCCATGACGGCAACGCGCACGCCAACACGTGGAGACGGGCGAGCAGACGCGTGGTGCATTGCAAAAGTGGGGCGCCAATTCGCCCGGGTCTAACGCTATCCCCGCAACGGGCGAGAGCCCGCCGTCGGAGGAAGGCGACAAGCTGCCCAACGAGAGCTAGCCGCGCCTCGATTCAGCAGCGTGGACGGGCCAGATGGCTCGTTGCGCCGCGTGGTGGTTCGCCCGCAGGGACCTGCTCCTTCCGCGTACGCTCAGATGCCGCGCGTGCTGCCGCCTTGCGGAGGACGCTATCGAGCTCTGCCTTGATCACCGCGTAGCACTCGCAGGACACCTCCTCGAGGCCGGAACGGTCGACGATGGTGATGATGCCGCGGTGGTACTTGATCAGCCCGGCTGCCTGAAGGACGCCCGCGGAGAGGGTGACGGTAGCTCGTCGCGACCCGAGCATCTGACCGAGGA
Source organism: Candidatus Aeolococcus gillhamiae (assembly GCF_016464765.1). Taxonomy (NCBI): domain Bacteria; kingdom Bacillati; phylum Candidatus Dormiibacterota; class Candidatus Dormibacteria; order Candidatus Aeolococcales; family Candidatus Aeolococcaceae; genus Candidatus Aeolococcus; species Candidatus Aeolococcus gillhamiae. The sequence continues at coordinate 5,054 of NZ_JAEKNS010000044.1, forward strand.
ACTCGTGATTGATGAGGAACTCGTCGACGTCGACCCGGTCGTGGCTCATCAGGAGCCATCGGCTGAGACGTTCCTCATTGGAGTGAAGGCGATTGCAGGCTGCGGCCTGGGAGATCTGGCCGAATAGGGCCTATAGATAGTCGTTGAGGACGCGTCGCAATGCCGGCTCGGCCTCGACCGCTTCATCGAAGGCTGTCGCCTCCATCTTCAGGCCCCAACCGGCAACCTGCGATATCGCGCGCACCGCGAGAGAGCCGCCGAGCACCAGGGGGACGCCGACGATCCCCTCATTGCCCACGGTGGCCACCTCGACGATCGCTCCGTCAACGAGCGGCGTGACCAGTGAGATTGCACCAGTAAGCGGGAAGTAAATGTGCTCGGCGACCTGCCCCGGTTCGAGAAGTTGATTGGTGCTGTTCTCGGCGAGTTCGACTGTCTGCATCTGTGCTCCACCTCGTCCCGTCCGCGCGGTCGCCGGGGAGGTCCCGTGCCACGGGTCGCGGGTCGCTGTAGCAGGTTATCGTACGCCACCGTACCGAGGCGGCCGGCTAGTTCCCGCAGGCCAGCGCGATGGGTGGTGTCAGCGTCCTGACCGTGCGATCACCATCGTCAATCGACACGGCGCGCACCGTCGAATGACCTTTCGACCCCGAGGGTGACTCTGAGGGCGGCCACCGCCGGACGGAACAGCGTCAATCGCAACGCGGATGAGACCGGGATTGAGGTGCTCTGCGCGTCACTGGCGGCTCATCGTGACAGCACGCCAGGGCAGCGGGGGTGCGGTAGCCGACCGACAGCCAGGCGCCGAAGGGCGACAGTACCCCCATGGGCTCGCCCACCGACCTGCTTCCGGAAGTGGTCTGCCCGCATTGCGGATCGGACCGACTCGTGCCGCTGACCTTCGAATCGGCAGAAGTGCTCACGGGGACGCACCAGGTCACACGTCACAACCGTCCGGCTTTCAAGTGCTTGACCTGCGCGACCCGGTTCAATTCCTCGAAGTAGACCCCATATGCTCAACCCGGGGCCATCGATCAATCAGGGAACAGACGTGGTCAGGAGTCCCGGTTCCCTGCCTGATGATCGTGGCGCTCAGCGTCGAGACGGCGACCTGTCGATCTCGCGCAGGACGCCGGCGGCGACCGCACCGTAGGCCAGGTGCGGCACGACATCGCTCACCCAGTCCTTGACCGCCCAGGTGCGCGGATCCGT
>NZ_JAEKNS010000054.1:0-12843 GCF_016464765.1 Candidatus Aeolococcus gillhamiae
CCCGTCCGCAAGCTACTCGAACCTGGCCAACAAAACCCCGAATCTGATGATCCAACAGGCGTTTCTGCGACGCTGAATTCGAATACCAGCGGGTTACTTCCAAGCTGGATGTCGAGGGTTCGAGTCCCTTCTCCCGCTCCACACAAGCGAATTCGGCCATTCGGCAGGGCGCTTGAAACCTAGCTTTCCAAGCTGGACGTCGCCAGTCCCCTACGAAGCTGAGGATTTGGAGTTCGGGCCGGGGATTGCCGCTCCCAGGGGATGGTGTGCGAGCCCAACGCCCAGGCGACGAGATGTTCCCGGTTTCGCGCGACGACACTCAGACCCCGGTAAGGTCGCGGCACATCTCCAGAAGGCGGCGCTGCACCGCCGGGTCGACTGCCTGCGGCGGCATTGGCCGGACCTTTCCGTCGTGGATGTACAGCCCGGTCTCACGGCCGAATCGCGGATCCAGTGCGTCGACAAGTTTGGCGGCCGACCTGGTGGCGGGCTTGAAGGCAATGGCGCTCACGGGACGCAGGAACCACGGCATCCCCTCACCGGTGGTGCCGCGGGTTTTGGTCGGGCCCGGGCAGCACACGCGGAAGACGATGCCACGATCGGCATACTCGCGGGCTAGGCCGCCCATGACCGCCGCCACGGCGAACTTCGACTGGGTGTATGGGCCGAAGAGCGGCCGGTTGTTCGTCGGGTTGAGCAGCGCGTCCACCTTGAGCCCACGCGTGTGCAACATTCCCCGCGACCCGACCGTCAGCACAGTACCGTGTGCCGCCAGCAGTGGCCCGGCGAGCCCCCGCACCAGCTGGTACGGTGCGAGCGTGTTGACTTCGAAATGCATTTCGATGCCCTGCGCCGAGTTGCGGCGCGGCCCGAGCTGCACCCCGGCGTTGTTGAGCAGCAGGTCTACTCTCTCGAACCGCGCGGTGATCTCGCGAGTCGCGTTGTCGATTGAACGGTGGTCGGCGAGGTCCGCGCACACCGAGGCTGCCACCGAGTCGCGCAACTCCTCTGCAAGCGCCTGCGCACGCGTGAGGTCGCGGTTGACAAGGACCAGCTGCCAACCGTCCCCGGCCAGCTGCCGTGCGACCTCCGTGCCTATACCCCGCGTGGTCCCGGTGACGACGGCAAGACCTCTCATCAGACCGCCGTCGCCTCGACGACTTTCATTGGTCCGGCCGTGGGGATGACGGCCTGCAGCCGGAACCCGCTGGAACCAAACAGGTCCGCCAGCTCAGCGGCCGTCCGCTCACGGCCCCCGGTGATCGCCAGCATCAGGACGTCCAGGGCATTGACGCGTGGGTCGTCGCCGGTCTCCGGCACGATGTTCTCGATGACAGCCACGGTCGCGCCGGGAGCGGCACCCCGGCGGATGGCAGACAGTATTCGGAGGCAGTCCTGGTCGTCCCAGTCGTGCAGGACCTCCATGACGATGTAGAGGTCCGCGCGCGGCAGTGGGTCGCGGAAGAAATCGCCCGCGACCGTGGTCAGCCGTTCGACCGCCACGTCGGTCGCCGCCACCACCTCGGGGAGGTCGAAAAGGATCCCGGTCGCGCCTGGAGCTGCGGTGAGGAGCGCCCGCAGCAGGTGCCCGAGGCCACCGCCGATGTCGGCGATCGTGGTGAACCGTCGGAAGTCGTAGGCCGCGAGCACCTCCGCGATGTACGCAGCTGCCCTCGCCTCCATCGCCTCCCCGAAGACTCGCGCTTGGTCGGGATGGTCTGTGAGATAGGCCCAGAAGCCTCGTGGCTCGACGAGGTTGACCGCCGGCTCTCCGCTTCGCACGGAGTGCATGAGCTCTGTGAATGTCTCGTTCATCAGTCGCAGGTTCATCATCCGCGCGAAGGCGCGCATCGATCCCGGCGCGTCGCTGCGCAGGAGTAGGGAGGCGTCGGTGTGTGCGTAGCCGCCGCGACGCCGGGCGAAGATGCCGATCGACGACAGCAGGCGCAGCACACGGTCCAACGACCTAGGGTCAACTCCACACCCCACGGCGATGGTGGCGACCGGCGTCGATTGCTGGCCGACATGGTCGGCCACGCCCAGCTCCGCGACGACGTGCAATGCGCGAGAAGCGACTATGGCGTTCGTCGTCTCCCAGATGGTGACCTGCGGCGGAGCCGCGGACTGCGTGATGGCCATCGAACAACCTCCGTGCTCAAATCGGCGGCGTCCGTCGCCACCCGACACGCAGGATGTGGCCGGTCAGGCGGTCCTGGAATCCGCCGGATTACTCACTTCGCTGCTCAATTCTTCGCACGACCCAGGTGGCGATCTGGGCACGGTTGGAGACATCGAGCTTGTTGAGCACATGCTGGACGTGATTCTGCACAGTCCGCTCCGAGAGGAAGAGCTGTTCGGCGATGCCACGGTTGGAGTGCCCTGCAGCGACCAGTTGTGCGACCTCCCACTCGCGCCGGCTCAGCGCCCCGTGCGCCGATCCCAGCCGCGATGCGACGGCTGTGGCGCGGTCCTCGAGAGCGTCGGCGCCGACCCTCCCCGCGACCCGAGCCGCCGCTGCAACGAGGCTGCGGGCCCGCGGAACGTCGCCCGCCGCGGCGCGGTCCAGCAGGGCACCGGCCAGCTCCAGCTTCGCCTCCGCCTCGAAGCCTGGGGCGCCAACGGTGTGCGACGTCCTGGCGGCTGCCTCCAAGTCTCGGATCGCCTCGTCGAGGGACCCGGTGGCGCGCGCTGCGACACCGGTCCACAGCTCGACCGGTCCCAGATACGCCACGGCGCCCGTCCCGCAAACGACGTGGTGGCCTCGGAACGGCAGCAGTCGACTGCGGAGCAGGGCCAGGTCCGCGCGACGGCCGAGATATCGAGCGACGCTGATCCCCAGTGCCATCGAGAGCATCTCTACGTGTGGCGGCGGGCGCCACGTCTCCGCAGGCCCGGCTCCGGCGTACAGGGTATGAGCCTCCTCGATCCGACCCGCCTGTGCCAGCACCCTGGCGTCGGAAAGGCTTTGGATCAGACCCGCGTCCTCTCCCGACACCGGGCGGCGGGCCTCTTCGATCGCGTGGAGTGTCGCGGCCTCCACGCCCGCATGGTGGCTGAGGTTTGACAGCACCGCCGAGCGAAGTAGGAACGGGTTGGGGTCGCCGCCCGCCGGGTAGCCTGCGAACGCCTGCGCGGCCATCCGTCGACATTCGTCGAAGCGGCCGTGCGCCATGGCCAGCACAGCACGGGCGGTGAGCTCCGAGAACCGCGCGTGGCGATCTCGCATGCGAGCCGCGGCCGCCCCGACGGCATCAATCTCGGCGGCGGCGCTGGCGAGATTCCCGCGCTCGAGCTCGACGTCGACTAGCGCTAGGTGCCCCTGCAGCTCGAGGTGCGGGAGGCCGAGCCCGCGGCCTTCAGCGAGCATCGCCGCGGCGAGCGCCGCCCGCTCGTCGACGTGTGCGGGACCCCCCAACACGAACTGCCGCACGCGCAGCGCACCAGCCATGGCGTCTGCGTCGCCACACCGGTTCGCCAACTCCAGCGCCTGCCGGGTTGCCGGTTCGAAGTCATAGAGCTCCGCGGAGTAGAGGTGGGTCTCAACATCGTGGGCGATCAGCCTTGCCCTGAGGGAGAGGTCACCCGCACCGATCCCCGCAAGCGCCTCTGCGCACGCGCGGCGGGTCGCCGCTGTCCAGAGGTCCGGCCCAATCGGTGACATCGCGAGCGCTGCGTCGGCGAGCAGATCGGGGCGGCCAAGCTGACGCGCGAGCTGGGCCGCCTCATTGCAGGCATCAAAGCGCCCCGCATGATCGGCGGCCCGCGCCGCCGCCTCCCCCGCGCCGAGCCACAGCCGAACGCTTGTCTCGTCATCGATCTCCGTCGCGCCCGTGGTCAGAGCCTGGCGGTACAGCCGACCGGCAGTCTCGTAGGCCAGCTGCCCTCTGGCCTCTCGTGCGGCAGCTTCGATGGCCGTCGCGGCCCGCGCGCGTTCGCCACTGAGGGCCGCGACGGCCCAGTGGCGAGCCAGCTCAAACCTTTTCAGGGCGCGATTCCCGCCCTCTCTCTCGATGACCTCGGCCGCGGCGCGATGTAGCTCGATGCACCGAGACGTGCTCAGCCGCGCCTCGACGGCGTCGCGGAGCAGGGCATGGGGAAACTGCCAGGTCCCTACGTCCACACGCTCCAGCAGCCGCGCCGCGACGAGACGATCGACATCGTCCAGCGCGTCCTCTTCGCGTATCCCGCACATGTGACCCGCAGTCGTGACGCGGAACTCCAAGCCAAGAACCGCGGCCGCCTCCAGCACGCGTGCTGACCGCTGGGGGAGCGCAGCCAGCCGGGCCTCCACTGCTGTTCGGACGCTGGGAGAGACGGTGACGTCACTGGGTGAAAGCGCACGATCTTCAATCTGGTGTCCGACCTCGCGCACGAGGAACGGATTGCCGCCGGTCAGGCGCATCACCGTTGCAAGTTCACCATCCTCGATGTCTCGCGGCACGATCGCGCCCAACTGCACCCGCACGGCGTCCGCATCGAGGCCCCTCAGGTGCAACGTGGTCACGATTCGCGCACTGACCGTATCGCCGAAAATCTCCTGCGTGCTGCGCTCGGTGTCCCGAGCAGTTACCACGATGAACAGTTGCCCGTCCGACATGGTGCGCGCGAGATATCTGAGCAGAAGAACCGACGCCTCGTCGGCCCACTGCGCGTCATCGATCAGCAGCGACAGCGGGCGCGCCACCGAGGCGCTCCGAAGGAGCCGGGCGGTGGCATCGAAATGGGAGAAGCGGTCGCCCGATGATGTCGCGTTGCCGAACACCCCCGGGGCGATCGCACCCAAGTCGCGGGCGAGATCCTCACGCCGGGCGATCCCAGCGATCCCGATCTCCGCGTCGAGTCGACGGAAAATCTGCGTCCATGGCCAGTACGGGGGGGCACCGGCGTCGTCAATGGCGACCCCGGCGGCCGACGCCATGCCTTGCCGGGCGGCCACGTCGAGCACCGCCCGGGCGAGCGTTGATTTGCCGATCCCGGGTTCCCCGAGCAGGATGAGTATCTGCGGCTCCAACCGCAGGGCTGTGGTCAGCCCTGACAGGGCGACGCCTAGCTCCCGTTCGCGGCCGGCAAGCGCCCCGACCGCGGGGTGGTCATTCCGGAGCAACACCGCATCGATCATCGCACGGAGCAGTTGACGGCGGGGGAGGGAGATGGTCTGTTGCCTCGCGGCACCGATGCCGTGGGAGGCTACTAACGCCGCGTCCGGAGCACCTGTAGTTTTGGTGTTTCAGCCACCCAGCGCGACGAAACCCTTTGTATGGCGACGTGTTCGCTGACACCGTGCCTTCCAAGCTGGATGTCGAGGGTTCGAGTCCCTTCTCCCGCTCCACGCCCTGTTTGACGGTCCACTTTGATCTCAAGTTTGAGCGCTTTCGATTTTTAGGAGCAAAAAGCTAAGCGACCCCCAAAAAGGCCGAACAGAGCGCTCCTCATGACGACTTCCTCATTGACATCGACCGGGTTCCTCGTCGCTCGACCATGCCGCCGGTGACCGTCGGCTGGACCGCGCGATCCCATCTCTCCTGACGTTCATGAGCCGTCCGCGGGGACATCTCATGCGTCTGTGACATCTGGCCGAGGCGACGATTAAGCTATCCCGCAGTGAGCAGCCGACTTTACCGCGACGCGGCGTTCGCCGATGGGCGCTCGGCGACGTTGAGGGTCGGGGTGAGCATCCTCGTCGATGATGATCGAGTCACCTGGATTCGGCCGTCGGACGGAGAGGAAGAGATCGGCCCGGCGGTCAAGGTGATCGACGCGTCGGGCACGACTGTCGTTCCGGGCCTGGTTGACTGCCACAGCCACCTCACCCTGCCGGGGGGAGCCCACTGGCTTGATCATGTGGGCGACTCCCCCGACCAGCTGATCGAGACGGCGGAGGGCAACGGCCGGCTGCTCAACGCGGCCGGGATCCGGTGGGCACGCGATGTCGGAGCCCCAGTAGGAACAGATCCCCATGACGGTGGTGTCCGCGCCTTGAGCCTGGGGATTCGCGACCGGTGGGACGGACGGAAGGACCGTCCGTACGTCCGAGCCGCCGGAACGTTCATCCAACGTCCCGACACGGTTCCACGGGGCGTCGACGCAGGTCCCTCGCTCAGTGCGCAGGTCGAGTTGGAGCTCGATCGTGGGGCGACTCTCATTAAGCTCTATCCCGAGTCGGGCTTTCCGCAAGAGTTCGCATGGAGCGCACACGAGGTGCGCGCAGCGGTCGCGAGCGCGCACGCGCGTGGCTCACGAGTCACCGCTCATGCCTCGACTCGTGAAACGGCGTCGGCTTGCGTCGAAGCAGGCGTGGACAGCATCGAACATGGCTTCGAGATCGATGACGATACCGCCCGACTCATGGCGGCGCGAGGCGTCGCTCTAGTTTCAACTCTGGCCCTCTTTCGCTCATGGACGTCGTTCTCGCGGACCACATCGATACCGCGGTTCACGAGTCCAGAGGGGCTCGCGCGCCTTGCTGCGCGACGAGAGCGGGCGGTAGAGAGCGTGCGCACCGCACATCGCGCTGGGGTCCTGATCGCAGCGGGAACGGATTTTGGCGGGGGGTCGACACGCGCTAACCAGCTGGCCTGGGAAGTCGAGAGCCTCGTTGAGGCAGGACTGGAACCCTGGGAAGCTCTGGCCGCCGCGACTTGGCGCGGAGGAACAGTCCTTGCGGAGCCTGACGCGGGAGTGGTGCGCGAGGGTGGACCATCCGACTTCTTGCTCGTGCACGGCGACCCGTTGAGCGACCCGACGGCGCTGTGGCGGGTATGGCGGGTGGCTTGGGGCGACTGACCGTGCGTCGGCTACTTCCACGGCGATCCACGCTGACCGCACTGGAAGCCACGTTTGCGACCACCGTGGAACGCCGTGCGGTCAGACGGCGGCCGAGGCCACTCAGTCGCAGCGGCGGCCGACGGCTACGACAGCGTCATGAACACCGCTGCCTCCGCGACGCGGGCGAGGTTGCGCAATCCCACGCGCCAGCGCTCGGCCTTCCAGGGTGGTCGGAGGCCCGATCAACCCCGGCTGATCGGGCCCCTGAATCTCACACCCCAGGGATAAAGCCGCCAGAGGTGCGCGCGCCGGAGAACGAGTGGGTCGCGGGGATCGCGACGGTCTTGGTGATCGTGTGCGTCACCACGAGTGTGGTCGCACCTCTGATCAGATAGCCACCACTGGCCGCGAGCAGCACGACGGCCATCAGGCCCACCAACAGCGCGGCGAGGCGCTGTGCGCTCCAGTTCCAACCCCTGTATACCGTGTCCACTTCGACCTCCTTGTCTTCGCCACTCACGTGGCCTCGGTTCTCGCTGACCGGACCTGAGGCTCCGGGTGCAGCGCCTGTCGTTTGAGGAGGCGTTCAACCGGACGCGCCGAATGTTCAGCTCTGGCGTTCAGCGTTAGTGAACATCTCCGTGACCCACTTGCCACGTGATCGGCAGTCGCGGATCGGGGGAGTACAAACACACGTTTCCCGTATGAACCGTGCCTTCGAGGTGTGCAGCGAGTCCTGGGTCGATCGTCGCGATCCGTTGGACTGCCGATTTGACGGCCCGGGTCACGTTCAGGCGGGCCCGTTCGCTGGTTGATCCCGCGACGCGAGCCCGGCCGCCGAGTCCGAGCGCGCGGCCAAGTTCGTGAGTGATGAACTCAAGCTCCTCCCGCATGGCACCCGCCTGATCGGCCTTGCCCCAAGCCTCCGCATCCTCGATTGCCTCATGCAGCTCGACCATTCGCGCTCGGTAGGCGCGACGCGCCTCATCGTCGATGAGCTCGCCGGCGTGGCCGGAGGCGACGGCCCGGGCGGTCGCGTCGTCGCCGCCAGCGCCGATGCGCTCGAGGTCGAGGGAGGGGTGCGGCCGCCCTGGCTGGGCCAGCAAGCGGGCAAGGATGCGCATTCCCTTGCTGTCGCGCAGTCGCAGCACCCTCCCCTCGTAGCCGACCGTCCAGTATTCGCCTTCTAACTGCAGCCTCCCGTCCGCAACGGGTGTTTGCAGGCCATCGGTCGGTGCAACTGAGGCGAGGATCCCCAGATGACCGAGCTCGGTCGCAACCTTGGCACCAAGAACCGACATGCTCAGGTCATCGCACGTGTCGCGCGCGCTTTTAAGGAGCTCAATCGCGCGTTCGCGCTGACCTCCGCCCTTGAGGAGCAGCATGCCAAAGTCGTACTGAGTATGGGCCACCCAGGGCCTCGCACCCATGCGCTCGTTGTGCGCCAGACCATCCGCGAAGTGGCGTTCGGCATCGGACGAATGAGCCCTCACATCAGCCAGGAGTCCAAGGACGCGGGACACGGAGCCGACGCTGCCTTCAGGAGGGCCGAACGCATTCCGATCCGCGTAGGGAAGCAGCAAGTCGTAGAGGGTCTCGGCTCGACCATCGTCGCCCAGGAGGCACGCAACTTCGCTGAGCAGGCACATGTTGTGCACCCAATAATTGTCGAGGGGTATGCCGGCGAAGTCCCGATTGGCGATCTCCTCGAACTCGGCGCGCGCCTGAGCCCTTTGTCCAAGCTCACAATGGAGCAGGGCGAGCGCGCACCGGAACAGCGGATACCAGTGGAACTCCCGAGCTGCCCTCACGATATGCTCCTCGATCTCCGCAAGCCGACCTTGTTCTCTGCGCAGGTGGAACAGCTGGCCCGCGTGGGCGGCCAGGGCGTCGGCAACACGTGATCGCTGGCCCACCTGCAGCGCGGCGGAAATCAGTAGCTCCGCGTCCCGAAAGCGACCCTCAAGCAACGCCAGCGCAGCACGCTCAGCAGCAGCCAGATAGCTCAGTGCGGGCTCGCGAAGCTCCGCAACCACACGGTCGAACGCGCTGAGCTCCCCATAGACCGATGGGATGTCGCCGAGTTCGAAGAACACGCACAGTCGGTCGTGATGACCCCATAGCACCGATTCGGGATCCCCCGCGCTCTCGCCCACTCCGATGATTTCGCTCGCGATCGCGAGTCGTTCCTGTGGATTATCGGGTCGCCACAAAGCTCCAAACATGCCGTCGAGTGCGTAGGCAAGTGTCGCCGGATCGCCGACGCGCCGGGCCACATCCACCGCTTGCCTACTCAGTGACTCGCGTGGTTCTGGTGATGGCTCGTCCCGAAGAGCCCCCGCCAGCCGAGCCAGGAGCCGCGCTCTCAGCACACTGTCGCCGTCACCGACCGCCGCCAGGGCGGCCTCGAGCAGTGGAATTACGTGCCGATCGCCGGCTGCTCGCGTCCAGACGTGTCGCCCACCGTAGCCTAATGCCGCCGTCGGCAGGTGCTCACCAAGCCCCTCGCTGCGACCCAAATCGGCCGCTCGAAGGTAGCTCTCCTTGGACCCGGCCTCATCACCTGCCCGGACCTGCGCGTCGCCGAGCGCCAGCAACAGCGCACATCGTTGTTCGGGATCCTTCGCGTCGCTCATCGCAAGGCCCTGAAGGGCCATCTGAAACAGGCGAACCGCCTCCTCGTAGGCAAGGAGCGAGACGGCGTGGGCGGCGGCCCTCCGCGCGTAGTAGGTCGCCTGATCCCCGGCACTACCCTGGAAGAACTGGTAAGCCAACTCCGCCAGATGGGGTACTGGGTCACCTTCGTATAGCGATTCCAAGGAAATGGCAGCGAGTTCGTGGAGTTGTGTGCGGCGAGCTCTGCCGATCTCGCCGTAGATGGTTTCGCGGATCAAGGCGTGGGAAAATCGCAGCCGGCCCGCAGTGGCGGGCACGTCGCTGATCACCCCGGCAGCCAATGGCTCATCCAGCACCGCGATGATGTCGTTGACCGGGCGCTCGGCGAGTCGGCTGAGTGCGCCCAGGTTGAACTCGCGCCCCAGAACTGATGCCAGCGACAGTACCTGTAGAGACTGTTGCGACAACGGCTTGAGCCGCCGCCCGATGACCTCCCGCACGCTCCGAGGGATGACGATCTTGCTCCCCAGTTCATCCACTCCTTCGGTCAGTCGCCCTTCCTCGAGAAGCAAGCGGGTGACCTCTTGTACGAAAAGCGGATTCCCCTCTGTCTCACCGTGTACCAGTCGCGCCAAGCTCTCGTGCGCGTCAAACCCCGCCGCGGCGCTGATGAAGTGCGCAACGTCTACCTCGGTCAATCCTCGAAGCGTCAGGCGACGAACGCCTTGCTCTCGACCCAACTCCGCAAGGGTGTCGGTGAGCGGAAGGCCTGGCGTCAGGTCAGTGTCGCGGTAGGTGGCCAACAGCAGGATGCGGCTTTCGTCCAGCGCGCCCGCCAAGAAGCGCAGAAGCAGGAGAGAGGGCGTATCCGCCACTTGGAGGTCGTCGAGGACGAGCATCACCGGCCGCGCGAGCGCCGCTCGGGTCAAATAGATTGCTATTGAATCGAACAGCCTGAACCGCGCCGCCTCCGGGTCCATGGCAGGCGCTTCGGGCAGATCCCCGACCGTGCCGTGGATCTCGAGGAGAAGCTGGGCGATGTGGACCACTCCTGTGCCCATTTGCCTGCGAAGCTCGTCAGCGCTCAGATTGCGGACAAGGGACCGAAGCGACTGCACCCAGGGCCAATACACGGGCGCGCCTCCGGCCTCCCAACAGCGGCCCCACACCACCTGGATGGCCCGCTCCCGCGCGCGCTCGGCTAGCTCGTCCGCCAGACGGCTCTTGCCGATGCCCGGCTCGCCGGCAACAAGGAGGACCCTGCCGCGCCCAGCCAGCGCGTCTTCCAGGACGGTCAGTGCCAGGCCAATCTCGCGAGCGCGACCGACGAAGGCGCCCTGCGGTGTGGCGCCGCCGAGGGCGGCCGGGACGTTGGCAGGGACTGGGTGGTTTGGCTCGTCTCTCGCCGATCGGTCCGGGTCCATGTTCCGAGGCTCCTCCCCACGGCGACGCGTCAACGTGGACATGCATCGGGTGACCCGCCAGCGTCGTGAGGCTCCCGAACGCTTGCCTACCGTCGGTGAAGGTTACGCGGCGGTCTTCCTGTGCGTGTGGCCCACGAAGGCGGTTCAGGTGCGATTTGGGGACCCTGCAAGGCCGAAAGCGTTAACCATCCACGGAGACTCCGACGAAGGCACACGAGACGCGACATCGGGAGACGAGGGTCGAGCTCGCGACCGTTACCTCGGCAAGGTAGCGTTGTAATTCTGTATTGCGGAGGGGTCGAAAATGGCCTCGAGACGACTAACCCCCAATTTCCACGGCATTCCACGCTGCCCACATGGGAAGCCACGCAGACCACACGGCGTTCACGCCGAGTTTCAGGAGGAGGTTGCGACCATGGCTGTGGCACGAATCTTCCACACACGTGGAGGCGCAGAAGAAGGGTTGTCACAGACTGCGATGTACTGGAACACTCGGTCGACTCCTGCGAGGACGTAAGCTGGGGCTCCACCAACCACAGGGTCCCGCCGGAGAATGACGGTCGGGAGCCGCTACTGGCGGCAAGAAGAGGAGGAGAACCGTGGGAAAGCTCCAGGAATCGATCGTCGAACGGCACTATCGGGCCTTTGTCGACAAGAACTGGGACGAAGCCGCAGCAATGATGAGCCCTGATGTCGAGACGCAGATGCCCGGCAGCCCGCCGCTGAAGGGTATCGAGCCTTTCATTGCATACACCCAGGTGTTCATCACCGCCTTTCCCGACGCGCGCATGACGCTGGACCGCTGCGTCGAGGGCGCCAACCTAGTGATCGCGGAAGGGAAGTTCATCGGTACCCACACCGGCCCTCTGGCCAGCCCGATGGGTGAGATCCCGCCCACCGGAAAACATCTGGAGCTGCCGTTCACGGACGTCTTCGAGGTCGAGGACGGCAAGGTGACCAAGCACCGCGTCTACTTTGACAACATGACGTTCATGACCCAGCTTGGGCTGATGCCGGAGCCGGCGTCGGCGCGAGGCTAGTCAGATCGCGACGGGGGCCCCGACTACATCACCTCGCAGTGGGACGGCGCGGACTTCCAGGTCTGCGACATCTCCGGGTGGCCTACGGGGTTGGCAGGATGTCGTGGCCCTGACGCGACGCTAAACGGAGCTGCCTTACCCGCCGCTCAGGCGCGTCTTCGTTCACCATCACCGACCGATCTCGGCCAGATGATGGGATCGGACCGGATGGCGAGGGTGGCGGTCGGCGGCCTCGAAGCCGCTGGCCTGATACGTGACCGCGGCGGACGGCTCGCTTTCGTGGACCGGCGTGGCCTGGAGGCTGCGTCCTGCGAGTGCTACGGCTTCCTCAGGGATCAACTCGTCCGGATCGTGCGAGGGTGGCCGTCGCAACTCCTCACCAAGGCTGAGCCCCCGCCTGGATGATTCGCCGCGGCGTGTGAGGCCTCACTTGGCGACCAGGTACGCGATGGGCAGCCCCGCCATCAGCAGGAAGGCGATACCGACCAGCGTATTGCATATCCGGCCGCTGCGAAAACCATGCACCGCCTTCCGGCGGTTGCCGAGTATCAGCATTAGGAGGATCAATGGTGGCGCGGCCAGCCCATTCAACAGGGCTGAGTACACCAACGCCTTGATCGGGTTGAGACCAACAAAGTTCATCAGCAAGCCGACCAACATGGAACCGATGATCACCACGTAAAAGCCGCGGGCGTGCCGAAAGCTCTTTGACAGTCCCTCGTGCCAATTGAACGTCTCCGCCAGGGCGTAGCCGGTTGACCCCGCAAGAACTGGTACCGCAAGCGCTCCAGTGCCGACGATTCCCAGCGCGAATAGCAGTCCCGCGAAATTGCCCGCGATCGGCTTCAGCGCCTGCGCTGCCTGGTCGGCGGTGCCGATGTTAGTGATCCCGTGGGCGCCGAGCGTTGATGCGGCCGATACCAGGATCGCGAACATGATGAGCACTGCTGTCGTCATCCCGACGAGGACATCAACCTGCATTCCGGATACCCGACGTG
>NZ_JAEKNS010000033.1:0-1936 GCF_016464765.1 Candidatus Aeolococcus gillhamiae
GGGAGCGTCCTCCGAGGTTCGCCGGGTGGTGAGTGATGTCTCCACCAAGCTTCCTCGGGGGCGCCTCCCCACGCTCAGATCAGCTGAGGGATGCGGACTTCTGGTTGGCCACAGCCGCGGACTTTATGTTGGCCAAGGACAGTCCGGGCACCGAGTGCCGGTCGACATCGCTTACGCCTACTCCGGTTGACAGCGGCACACGGTATGAAAACTCAGTTACGAGGCTTTTGGCACTGGCGCGGGAGATCCCCGTCTCCCGCTACGTCTCCCGCGCCAGTGCCAAAAGTTGAAAGAAGGCGCGCCACGCGGCTCGCGGCACGGCGATGAACCGTAGGCCGCGCTGCCGCAGCGACTCCGCCTCGATGGAGGCGAACAGATTGCTCAGCAACTGAGAGCGTTGGCTGTCATCGGCGGCGTCCCACCCCGAGACGAGGTCGAGCAGCTGTGTGCGGCACCAATCCATGTCGCCGGCCTCGTGCACGGCGGCGGACTGGTCCCGCAGGCGCTTCTGCTCGTCATCGACAACTGATTCTCATTGCGCAAGGGTTGCTCGCCAGCGTCGGCGCGCTCGCGTTAGTAACCGACCCGTCGGAAGCTCAGTCGGGCGTCCGACTCACCCTAAGCTAAAGTTACTCCGGGTTCCCGAACGTCATCGTGAACACCATCAGCGCATAACAGAGGAGCGCAACCGCGGTCAGCAGCGCCATAAGGACCGCGGCACCGGTTGTCCCAGCGCTGACAAGGCGAACCCCCGCCGCCGGCCAGGCGAAAAGGACAGCTACCAAGGGCGATGCTGGTGAGGAGTGACCACAGCAATGTGAGCGAGCCAGATCGCACGCACCATCAAGCTGACCGCCGAGACGATCAGTAATGTTCCTACCAGGGCGTGCAGGGACAAGGCGAGAGGTCCTTGGGTGATCGCGTCGATGAATCCGCCCCAGAAACCGGCGCCGTGGTCGGCGCTTGGCACGCTTCCCTCGAAGGTCACCCACACGCCAAGGCCGTACTGGACCAGCAGCATGACAACAGCTCCGAACGCTGTTGCTCGCACCCCCCGGGCGGCTGGCCTGCGAGTGCTCATGCTCTGCTGGGGCGACAGGCCTGGGTTGTCGCCGATGACGTCACGCATCGAGGTCATTCGATCGGCACTCCTCGTCGCGAGAACCTCATGCAGGTGAATCGGACAAGCCAGCCGCACCTCACCAGCCTGCAGATTCGCTTCTCCTCGCTTCGACGCCCACCTCTCGATGAACGCCGGAGGTTGACTACCCGGCTCCTCTGGCGGCTTGCCGGGACGAGACTTGCACCCGCTGGTTGATCGGTCCTTTCTGGGCACAACTGATCTACAGAACGGTGACGAGCAGACGCAGGGCGAGGCCGACAAGTGCGACGGCGAGCAGACGCTGGATGATCACGCTCTTGGTTCGCTGGGAGAGCCAGGCGCCCACCTGCGCGCCGCCGACGACGCCAAGCGAGAGCGCGATCGCGCGGTGAATGCCAGTGCCACCGGCGAAGCTGCCGGCCGCGATGTGGGTCACGGTGCCGACCGCCGCCATGTTGGCGAGGACAAAGTGGGACGTCGCGGTGGCCACGTGGACCGGGAAACCGAGGGCTCTCACCAGCAACGGGACGTGAATCACTCCGCCGCCGATGCCCAGGAAGCTGGAGATGAAACCGACCCCGACGCTGTAGGCGACGCCGCGCCGGGTGCGAACGGAGTAACGGTAGGTCGTCCCACCCCGATCGGTGAGCCTGGCTCCGGGGCGGTGGTGGATCGCATCGCTGGTGGCACTGCTCTGTCTGACCCTCGTCGAGTTCTCCGCCTACCGGAGGCTCGTCGTCGTGCTGATCGCCTGCGCGGCCCTGCCGGTGCTCTTCGCCCGCACTCGCCACCAGCTCTGGGTGAGTCGGCTCTGCTGGGGCGTGGCCGTGATGA
>NZ_JAEKNS010000069.1:0-33751 GCF_016464765.1 Candidatus Aeolococcus gillhamiae
ACCTCCTCGCCGCCGCGGTCGACGAGGCGGTGGCGCTGAGCGGCGTCGACCCCGCGCTCGACCGCCTCGCCGGCGACGCCACCGAGCTGCTCGACGGGCTCCGCGAGCTCGGCTCCGCGGCTCGCGCCCACGCCGACGCGATCGGTCTCGATGAGGGACGCCTGCTCGAGGTGGAGGAGCGGTTGGACGTCCTGGCCAGGGTGCGTCGCCGGCACGGCACCGTCGAGGCTGCTCTCGAGGCCATCGAGGCGGCCCGCGAGCTCCTCGCCGCTGGGGAGGACGGCGGTTCGCGTCTGGCTGGCGCGGAGACCGAGGTGATCAGCACTCGCGCCCGCGCCGGCGAGCTGGCGGTTCAGCTGTCGGAACGGCGGCGCCAGGCGGCCCGCCGCCTCGAGCGCGAGGTTGACGCGGCGCTGCACCTGCTCGAGCTGCCTCACGCCCGCCTGCGGGTGGTGCTGGAGCAGCGCGCCGACCCCAATGGGGTTGAGGTCGGCGGGGCGTTCGTGCACTGCGGGCCGGCGGGCGTCGACCAGGTCGAACTTCGCCTCGCCACCAATCGCGGCGCCACGCCGGCGCCACTCGACCATGGGCCATCCGGCGGCGAGCTCTCGAGGCTGGTGCTGGCGCTCTCGGCCTGCATCACCGAGGCCGCTTCGCCGCTGTTGGTCCTCGACGAGGTCGATACGGGGATCGGCGGCGAGACCGCCGCCCGCGTCGGCGACCTGCTGGCCGCCACCGGCGCGCACCGCCAGGTGATCGCCGTCACCCATCGCGCCGAGATCGCCTCACGAGCCTCCGGGCACCTGGTGGTGCGCAAGCGCGACGGCGACGGCGGGGTGGTGGCGACCGTGACACCGACCGACGGCGACGACCGGCTCGCCGAGATCGCCCGCCTGATGTCCGGGCGGGTCACCGTCGCCGCGCTGGCCCGCGCGGTCGAGCTGCGCGGCGAGGCTGTGGAGACGATCGCGTCCGGGCGGGGCCCGCGGCCGGGACGGGCGCGCACGGCTGGCCGCTGATGGATCGACGCGGCGCCGATCCGTACCATGCGGAGGACATGGTTGAGACTCGCACCGCCGGTTCGATCGCGCCCGCCGAGCCGGCCGCGACCGACACCGAGCCGCGCTTCCCCGTTGAGGTCGAGGGCTTCAGCGGCACTCTCGAGCAGCTTGTGGTGCGCGCCCAGCGTGGCGAGGTGGATCTCGACGGCATCGCCGTCGCGGAGATCACCGCGAGGTTCCGGGCCCGCATGGACGACGCCGGTGACCAGGTGGACCTCCGCGAGATGGCCGACTTCCTCTCCCTGGCGGCACGGCTCATCGCTCTCAAGGCCGCCCGGCTCCACCCGGCGGAGAGCGCCGCTGTCGAGGACGAGGAGGAGGACCCGGGCGGCGACGCCGGCAGACGGCTGAGCGAGTACCGGCTCTTCAAGGCCGCCGCCGAGGCGCTGCTGGCCGAGGCAGCCGAGGAGGGCGCGCGCAGCTTCCTCAGCCTGGTCGCCCCCGACGTAATCCCGCTGGAGCGGCTGCGCATCCCGCCCGAGCGGCTGGCCGCCGCCTTCCGCGACGTGCTCGTCAGGCTCAGCGAGGCGGAGCCGCTACCGATCGGGGCTATGACCTTCTCGGTCGACGACAAGATGGACGAGCTGCGCGTGCGCCTGCGCGGCGGCGAGCTGGCCTTCGAGGAGCTGTTCGCCACGGTCACCACCAGGCTCGAGGCTGTCGCCTGCTTCCTCGCGCTCCTCGAGCTGCTCCGCCTCGGCGAGGCCGTCGTCGAGCAGGAGGAGCCGTTCGGCCCGATCTCGGTGCGCGCCGGTGGATGAGATCGAGACAGAGGTGCAGGTCGAGGACGAGGAGACGTTCGAGCTCGCCCTGGACGTGTTCGGTCGCGCCATCGTCCCCGAGGGGGTGGCCGGGGCGGAGCCCGAGGACCTCGCCGTGGCCCTGGAGGCGGTCTGCTTCTCGTTGAACCGGCCGGTGACGCTCGCCGAGGTGGCCGGGATCCTCGGGCGAACCCCGGGGGCGGTCGGCGCCGCCGCGGAGGCACTGGCCGGGCAGCTGCGCGGTCGCGGCCTGATGGTCCAGCGTCACGGCGATCAGCTGCAGCTGGTCACCCGGCCGGAGACGGCCTGGGCGGTGCAGCGCGCCCTCCAGCCGGAGCGCCCCACCCGTCTGAGCCGGCCGGCGCTGGAGACCCTGGCCATCGTCGCCTATCGCCAGCCGCTGACCCGGGCCGGCATCGAGGCGATCCGCGGGGTCAACTGCGAGGCGGTCCTCGAGAGCCTCGAGCGCCGCGGGCTGATCGCCGAGGTGGACCGCCAGGACACCCCGGGCCGGCCCCGGCTGTTCGGCACCACGTTGCGGTTCCTGCAGATCGTCGGGCTCGAGCGCATCGACGACCTGCCTCCCCTGGGCGGCGACGAGGTCCTTGCCCCGCTGGCCGCGGCACACGACGGTGGCGCGGCGCCGTGACCCCGGTGGCGGCCGGCTCCGGGGAGCGGCTCAACCGCTTCCTGGCGCGTCGCGGCGTGGCCTCGCGCCGCGCCGCCGACCAGCTCATCGCCGCCGGCCGGGTGCGCGTCAACGGAGAGGTGGCACCCGTTGGAGCCAGGGTTGACATCAACACGGACACCGTGGTGGTCGACGGAGCGCCGGTCGCAGCCAAGCCCGCCACCGCCGTGACGCTGGCGCTCAACAAGCCCCCCGGGGTGCTCACCACCATGAGCGATCCACAGCGCCGCCGCACCGTGCGCGACCTGGTCACGGACATCCCCGGCTTGGTCCCGATCGGTCGCCTCGACTCCGACAGTCGCGGACTGCTCCTGCTCACCAGCGATGGAGACCTCGCCCATCGCGTCGCCCATCCGCGCCACGGCGTACACAAGACATACCGGGTCACCACCGAGTCATCGCTCAGCGACGCGCAGCTCGCCCGCCTCTTTGACGACGTGATGCTCGACGACGGCCCGGCGCGCGCGCTGGAGGTGCATCGCGTCGGCGACGCGGTAGTCGACGTGGTCATGGGGGAGGGGCGCAAGCGTCTGGTGCGGCGGCTCTTCGCCGCCGTCGGCAACGGGGTCGTCGATCTCTGTCGCACCCGGGTCGGTCCCATCGAGCTCGGTGACCTCCGCG
Source organism: Candidatus Aeolococcus gillhamiae (assembly GCF_016464765.1). NCBI lineage: Bacteria > Bacillati > Candidatus Dormiibacterota > Candidatus Dormibacteria > Candidatus Aeolococcales > Candidatus Aeolococcaceae > Candidatus Aeolococcus > Candidatus Aeolococcus gillhamiae. The sequence continues at coordinate 3,132 of NZ_JAEKNS010000069.1, forward strand.
AGGGGGAGACGCGTCCGCTCGACGACCGCGAGGTGGCGGCGCTTCGCGGCGCTGAAACCGCGCCGCGGACGTGAGCCGGCACCGCATCGTCACTGTCGACGGCCCGGCAGGGAGCGGCAAGTCCACGCTGGGTCGCGCGCTAGCCATCGAGCTGGGCCTGCCGCTCGTCGACACCGGGCTGTTCTACAGGGGCATCATGGTGGCCGCCGTCCGCGTCGGGGTGGACGTCGGTGATCCCGATGCGCTCGCCGAGCTCGCGCGGCAGACGACCGTCGAGGTCGACACCGACCCCCGCTCCGGCGGCGACCACGTCGTGGTGGACGGGGTCGCCGACGACGTAATGCTGCGCGACCCGCACTACGCAGCCCTGCTGACAGCAATCTCGAGCACGCCGGCGGTGCGCGCCGCAGTTCTCGAGCCGCAACGCGCGCTCGCTGCCGGCGGCGCCGTCGCGGTGGGACGCGACTGCGGAACGGTGGTCTTCCCTGACGCCGCGGTGAAGTTCTACCTGGCGGCGCCGCAGTCGGTCCGCGAGGAGCGCCGCCTCGCCCAGCTACGCGCCCGCGGAACGGACGCCGACCACAGCGCGCTGCGTGCCGAGGTCGCCGATCGCGACCGTGCTGACACCGACCGCGCCGCCTCGCCGCTGACGCCGGCTCCCGACGCGCACGTCATCGACACCGCGGCGATGGACGTGCCGACCATGATCGCGTACGCGCTGAAGCTCTGCCACGAGGCGGGCCTCGACCCGGTGCCGACACGCTGATGTACCGGTTCCTGCGCGGCGTGATGCGCTTCCTCGTCGCCGTGGTGCTGCCAGGACGAGTCCATGTCGATGGCCTCGAGAACGTCCCCCGCCAGGGCGGTGCGCTGCTCGTCGGCAACCACGTCGGTACCATCGATCCGCCGCTGACTGGCGCGCTGATCCCGCGCCTGGACGTCCACTACATGGCCAAGAGCGAGGCGTTCGAGAAGGCGCGCGTGCGCTGGATCTTTCGCGGCTTCAACGCCTTCCCGGTGGTGCGCGGCAGCGCCGACCGCGCCGCGTTGCGCCACACGCTCGACCTGCTCCGCGACGGCCACATCGTGCTCGTCTACCCGGAGGGCTCGCGGTCGCCCGACGCGCACTTGCGGGACCCGCAGGCCGGCGTCGGCTTCCTCGCCCGCCACGGCGGCGTACCGGTGATCCCGGTGGCCGTCTGGGGGACCGAGCAGGTGATCGCCCCGGGAAGGACGAGGATCCACCGCGCGCCCGTGCACGTGCGCTACGGCAGGCCCGTCGCACTCCCCACCAGCGAGGGCAGCGCCCGGCACGACAACCGCGCCATCGCCGCGGCGATCATGGACGCTATCTCGGCAATGCTCCCGCCGCGGTATCGCACGGCGGAGCAGGAGGCGCCGGCGTCGACGCCAGCGGCCTGACGCCCGGGGTGGCCACCAGGGGCGACTTTGTCGCCTTCGACCTCGAGACCACCGGCCTGTCGCCGAAGAGCGACCGCGTGTTGGAGATCGGTGCGGTGCGCTTCGACGCGACCATGCGGCGCGTCGGCGAGCTCGAGGTGATCGTCGACCCCGGGGTTCCCATCCCGTTGGCCGTGCAGCGGCTCTGTGGGATCACCGAGGCCGACGTCGCCGGAGCGCCGGCCCCTGTCGAGGGCGTCGCCCAGCTCGCCGACTTCTGCGCGGACGCTGAGCTGGTCGCCCACGGCGCCGGCTTCGACGTCACCTTCTGCGCCGGCCTTGTTCCCGGCGCGTTCAGCGGGCGGCGAGTTCTCGACACGCTCGAGCTCGCCCGCATCCTTCTGCCCACCGCGCCGTCCCACAGCCTCCCACTGCTCAGCGCCGCCATCGGCATCGAGCACCTGCGCCCGCACCGCGCCCTGAGCGACGCGTCGGCGACTCAGCTCCTCTTCGCGCGCCTGCGGGCGGCTGCGCAAGCGCTGCCCGTCGGCGTGCTTGCGCAGATGCGCGGCGTCGCCGCGCAGGCCGGTGGCGAGCTCGGCCTGTTCTTCACCGCGGTGGTCGACGGCGTGGGGGACCCGCAACGGCGGGCGTGGGCGGGCGCATCGCGTGCGGCGCCACCGCCGCCCCCTCCCACCGGCCCGCCACCGGCGGACCTCGTCGCCGCCGCGACCGCCCTTCTCGGAGCGGGCGTGCCGCCCAGAATGGCCGGCGAGGGCTTCGAGCTGCGCGAGGCTCAGCTGGAGATGACCCGCGCAGTCGCGCAGACCCTGCAACGAAGGCGCCGGCTCATAGTCGAGGCAGGGACCGGCGTGGGCAAGTCTTTGGCCTACCTGCTCCCGCTGGCGCTGCACAGCCGCAGCGGCCGCCGGGCGGTGGTGGCCACGCGCACGATCACCCTCCAGGAACAGCTGATGGAGCGCGACCTGCCCATGGTCGAGACCCTTGTCGGCGCGCCCATCCCTGCGGCACTGCTCAAGGGACGCAACCACCAGCTCAGCCTGCGCCGCTGGCAGCGGTTCCTCGGCTCCGCCGACGCGGGGCCGCACGGTCCCGACCTCGACCGCGTCCGCTTCAAGCTCAAGCTGCTCGCCTGGCTGGCCGAGACGGAGCAGGGCGACCGCAGTGAGCTCCACCTCAACGGTTCCGAGGAGACGCTGTGGCGACACGTCGAGTCCGACGGCGGCGACTGCCTCGGCGCCGCCTGCGCCAACTGGCAAAGCAATCGCTGCTTCATGGTGGCCGCGCGTCGCACCGCCGAGGCGGCGTCGATCGTGATCACGAACCACGCCCTGCTCCTGGCCGACGCCGCCGCCGGCGGCCAGACTCTCGGCGAGCACGAGGCGCTGGTCATCGACGAGGCCCATCACCTCGAGGCCGCCGCGACCGAACAGCTCGGCATCAACCTGCGCGCCTTCGACGTGCTCGTGGTCCTCGACCGGCTCGGGCCCACCGAAGGCGAGCTGGAGGCGGCGCTGAGCTCGGCGCGCGAGGCGACGGTGCGCCTCTTCGGAGACGTCAAGGGGCGCATCGGCGAGGTGCTCGGCTCCGACCACAGCGGCAACGCCACCGTCGGCGTCTCCAGGGAGGTGCGCGACGCCCACGGCCACGCGATCCTGCTTCGCTCGGCCGAGCACGCCACCGCGCGTTGGCGGGCCGCGGCCCTTCATCTGCGCGACCCGGAGCTGGCCGGCGCGATGCAGATCGACCTGCTGCCCCAGCCGGACCGGGCCGATCAGGAGCGCTTCCTGGCAGCAACCGCTCTCGACGAGCTCGCCGCAGCGGTGGAGCGTGTGCTTCTAAGACCGCGCCCCGGTCACGTTGCCTGGCTGGCGCTGCGCGCCGAGCAGGGTGAGCTCCACGAGGCCCCGGTGACCGTGGCCGACGCGCTCCGGGAGTCGGTCTTCACCCGCGCGGAGACGGTGATCGCCACCTCGGCAACCCTGGCGGTCGGGGGTGACTTCGGTTTCACCAGGGACCGCCTCGGCCTCGACGACGCCGACGAGCTCCTGCTCAACTCGCCGTACGACTTCCTCGCCCAGGCGCTCTGCATCCTTCCGTCCGACGTTCCTTCGTACGACGAACCCGACCACGATCGCGCGGTGGCCAGCCTGGTCGGGGACACCGCCGAGCGGCTAGGCGGCAGCACCCTGGCCCTCTTCACCGGCTACAACCCGCTACGCCGTGTCCACGCCCTGCTCGCGCAGCGGATGGAGGCGAGCGGCATCGCCCTGCTGGGGCAGGGCCTCGACGGCACCCGCCGGCAAATCCTGGGCAGCTTCCTCGCCAACCGGCGCACCGTGCTGCTCGGCACCAGCAGCTTCTGGGAGGGCATCGACGTACCCGGCGACGCGCTCCGTTGCGTGGTCATCGCCAAGTTGCCGTTCGCCGTGCCCACCGACCCCCTGGTCAAGGCGCGCACGGAATCGCTCAGCGACCCCTTCGGCCAGTACGTCCTCCCCCAGGCCGTGCTGCGACTGCGCCAGGGTTTCGGGCGGCTCATCCGGCATGGCACCGACCGGGGCGTGGTCGTGCTCTGCGACGAGCGTCTGCGCAGCCGCGAGTATGGTGAGCGCTTCCTCGCCGCCCTGCCCCCGGCGGCGGTGGTGACCATGCCGGTGGCGGACGTGGGCGACGCCGTGGCCGGCTTCGTCCTCCACCAGCGTGTTCCGATCACGACACGGATGAGCGCTTCGGGCCGACAATCAGAGCAGGATCACCCCATGCATGAGGACCCGGCATGACCGTCACCGAGGCGCCGCCTGCTGCGGACCCAGTGGCTGTGCCCACGACGGAGCCCGCGGCCACCACGGTGCGGCCGCAGGGGGACCGCACCGACGTGGTGGTGGCGCTCGCCCAGATCGCTCCGCGCCTCGGCGACGTCGCTGCCAATCTCGAGCGCCATCTCGAGCTGATCGACGAGGCGGCCGGCGGGGGCGCCTCGCTCATCGTGTTCCCCGAGCTGTCGCTGACCGGCTACTTCCTCAAGGACCTCGTGCCCGAGGTGGCGCTGCTCGAGCAGTCCGAGCAGCTCCAGCGGCTGGCCCTGGCCTCGCGCGGCGTCGACGTCGTCGCCGGCTGCGTGCTGGAGAGCGACGACGCTCGCTTCTACAACGCCTCGCTGTACCTGGCGGGAGGACGTGTCCACCACGTCCATCGCAAGGTGTACCTGCCCACCTATGGGCTGTTCGACGAGGCCAGGTACCTCGCCCAGGGAGATCGCTTCCGCACTTTCGCAGCCCCGCTGGCCGCCGCCGCGCCCCCGCGTCCGTGGCGGTCGGGCACGCTCATCTGCGAGGACATGTGGCATCCGACCGCCGCAGGGTTGCTGGCTCGCGAGGGCGTCGAGCTCTTCATCTGCCCGTCCGCCTCGCCGGGACGCGGCGTGGTGCACGGCAACGCGCTCGGCACCGCGCGCAGCTATGACGCCATGACCCGTACGTACGCCCAGCTGTTCACCGCCTACCTGCTGTACTGCAATCGTGTCGGCTTCGAGGACGGAGTCGGGTTCTGGGGCGGTTCACGCGCAGTCGGGCCTGACGGGCGGCTCCTCGAGGACCCTGCGGGCGACGACGAGTGCCTGGTCCTCCACCGCATCGACCTCGCGGCGGTGCGACGCGCCCGCATCGCCAACCCCCTGCTTCGAGATGAGCGACATGACATCAACGACGCACAGACAGACCGTCTCCGACAGCGACGCGCTCGCGATTGACCGCGACGTCGTCCGCGACATCCTCGTCGGCTTCATCCGCAACGAGGTGCGCAAGGTCGGGTTCCAGCGCGTGGTCGTGGGTCTCTCCGGGGGCGTCGACTCGGCGCTGAGCGCGGCGCTGGCGTGCGCCGCCCTGGGAGCGGAGAACGTGCTCCCCATCCTGATGCCGTACCGGACCTCATCGGCGGCATCCGAGGCCGACGCGCGCCTGGTGTGCAAGCGACTGGCCATGACCCCGACCGTGGTCGACATCTCCCCGCAGGTGGACGCATACTTCGAGCGTTTTCCCGACGCCGACCGCGGCCGGCGCGGCAACAAGATGGCGCGCGAGCGCATGACCATCCTCTACGACATGTCGTGGGCGCACCGTGCGCTGGTCATCGGCACCAGCAACAAGACCGAGCTGCTGCTCGGCTACAGCACGCTGTTCGGCGACATGGCCAGCGCGCTCAACCCACTGGGCGACCTCTACAAGACGCAGGTCTTCGCCCTGGCGCGGAGCGTCGACCTCCCCGAGCAGGTGATCAGCAAGGCGCCGAGCGCCGATCTGTGGGAAGGACAGTCGGACGAGGAGGAGCTGGGCTTCGCGTACGACCTCGTGGATTCGGTGCTGTACCACATGGTCGATGAGCGCCGCACCCGAGCTGAGCTCCGCGCGCTCGGATTCGAGGATGCCTTCGTGGAGCTGGTGGCGCAGCGGGTCAGGGGCAGCCAGTACAAACGGCGACCGCCGATCATCGCCAAGCTGTCGGCGCGCACCATCGATCGCGACTTCCGCTATCCCAGGGACTGGGGTACTTGAGCGGCACCAGCGCCGGCCTCCTGCACGTCGTCGCCACCCCCATCGGCAACCTCGAGGACATCACCCTGCGCGCGCTGCGCGTGCTGCGCGAGTGCGACGCCGTCGTGGCCGAGGACACCAGGCGCACCCGCCAGCTGCTCACGGCCCACGGCATCGCGCGTCCGCTTCTCTCCCTGCCGGCGCACGACGAGGCGCGCAGGGTCCCGGCGCTGGTCGCGCGGCTCGTCGCGGGCGACACCCTGGCGCTGTGCACCGATGCGGGCACGCCGGTGGTGAGCGACCCCGGAGCCTTCCTCGTGCAGGCGGCGCGCGAGGCGGGGGTGACGGTGGTCCCGGTGCCGGGCCCATCGGCCCTGACCGCAGCGTTGGCGGGTAGCGGTCTGCGCGGCGACCGCGTCTGCTTCCTCGGCTTCCTGCCGCGCAGCCCGGGCAAGCTGCGCCGCACCGTGGAGAGCGGCCTGCTCTCCGACTCGACCGTGGCGTTCTACGAGTCGCCGCTGCGCCTGGCGCGGACGCTGGCGCTGATCGCCCCGAGCTGCGGGGAGCGCCCGGTGGTGGTGGCGCGCGAATTGACTAAAGTCCACGAGACCTTCCACACCGGCACCGCGGCAGCGCTGGCCGAGGCGTTCGCCGCCCAGCCGCCGCGGGGCGAGTGCACCGTCCTCATCGGAGCCAGCTGACGTGACCCGGCCTGAGCCCTCCTTCTATGTCACCGCGGCGATCGACTACGTCAACGGCGATCCCCACCTCGGCCACGCGTACGAGAAGATCGGCTGCGACGTGCTGGCGCGTCACCGCAGGCTGCGCGGTGACGACGTGCGCTTCACGGTGGGAAGCGACGAGCACAGCCAGTCGGTGGAGCGCGCCGCCCGCGCCGCGGGAATGGAGCCGGCTGACTACTGCACCAGGCAGGTCGACGCCTTCAAGACGATGATGCGTGCCTTCGACGTCGAGCCGACCAGCTTCGTGCGCACCAGCAGTGACGCCAACCGGCGCACCTCAGAAACGCTGTGGCGTGCTCTCGCCGATGCGGGCCACATCTACAAGGACTGGTACCGCGCCTGGTTCTGCCCGTTCTGCGAGCAGTTCTACACGGAGAAGGAGATCGTCGCCGGCATGTGCCCGATCCACCAGACCCCGGTGGAGTGGGTCGAGGAGCAGAACTGGTTCTTCCGCCTCAGTGAGTTCGCGGAGCCGCTGCTCGACCTCTATGAGCGCGAGCCGGACTTCGTGGTGCCACCGCCTCGACGCAACGAGATGCTCAGCGTCATCAGGGGAGGCCTCACCGACATCAGCATCTCGCGCGGTTTCTCCACCTGGGGAATCCCGGTGCCCGGGGACGAGTCGCAGGTGATCTGGGTGTGGCTGGACGCGCTGCCCGCCTACCTGACCGGGGTCGGATATCCCGACGGCGACGACTTCGCGCGGTTCTGGCCGGCGGACGTCCACGTCGTGGGCAAGGACATCACACGGTTCCACTCGGTCATCTGGCCGGCCATCCTCATGGCCGCCGGCGTGCCGCTCCCGCGCAAGGTGCACGCCCACGGTTTCATCACGCTGGCCGGCGAGAAGATGAGCAAGAGCCGGGGCATCTTCATCGAACCGATGCAGCTGGTGGACCAGTTCGGAAGCGACGCGGTGCGCTGGGTGCTGCTCAGCGAGGTGCCGTTCGACCGCGACGGCGACTTCTCCATCGCCAAGTTCATCGACCGCTACAACGCCGACCTGGCCAACGACTACGGCAACCTGGTGTCGCGGACCACCAAGATGGTGCAGCGCTATTTCGGTGGCCGTGTGCCGGCGCTGGCCGAGCGCGCCGCCATCGACGATGAGCTGCGCAGCACCGCGGCCCGGGTCGTGCCGGTGTACGACGCGGCCATCGATGACCTGCAGTTCAGCGAGGCGATGGCCGCAGCTCGCCAGCTCGTCGGGCGCGCCAACAAGTACATCGAGCAGACAGCGCCCTGGACGCTGCAGCGCGATGGCGACGCTCGGCTCGGCACGGTGTGCGCCGAGCTGCTCGAGGCGGTGCGCGTCTCGACGATGCTGCTTCATCCGATCATCCCCCGGGCGACCGCGCGCGTCGCCGCCGAGATGGGCCTCGCCCTGGGCGGCGACCTGACCGACGAGGTGCGCAGCTGGCCGCGGCTCGCTGAGGGCGCCCCGGTCGCCGTCGGCGAGATCCTCTTCCCGCGACTCGACCGTGAGGCCGTTCTCGCCGCCGAATGAGCAACGTGGCACCACGCGGGCCGCTCGTCGACACCCACTGCCACCTCGTCCTGCTGCAAGAACGTGGCCTGCTCGACGACGCCCTGGCAAGCGCCTCGGCGGACGGCGTCGAGCAGATCGTCAGCGTCGGGCTCGACGTCGAGGACTCCGACCGCAACCGGCTCATCGCCGAAGCGCACGACAACGTCTGGTTCACCGTGGGCTGGCACCCTCATCAGAAACACGCGCCCGACCCACGCCAGGTCGAGGCGCTCGGCGAGCTCCTCGACCACCCGCGCGCGGTCGCGGTGGGGGAGATCGGCATCGACCTGTACTTCCGGCCCGGCTACCACGACACCCCACTCGAGGAGCAGCGCCGCTCGATGCACACCATGTTCGAGCTGGCCGAGGCGCACGGCAAGCCCGTGGTGGTCCACGACCGCGACGCCCACGCCGAGGTGTTGTCCTTGATCCGCGAGCATTCCGCGGTGCGCGGCGTGATGCACTGCTTCAGCGGCGATGCCCCGTTCGCGGCGGCGTGCGTGGACGCCGGCTACGCGATCTCCTTCTCCGGGATCGTCACCTTTCCGCGCAGCGAGCCGCAGCAGGCCGCCGCCGCGGCAGTCGGGGATCGCGACTACGTGCTCGAGACCGACTCGCCATTTCTTGCACCCGTGCCCCATCGCGGCCGGCCCAACCTCCCCGGCTACGTGGCCGCCACAGCGGCCGCTGTGGCAACGCTGCGCGACGTCGACGTCGCCCTGGTGCGCGAGCAGAGCACCGCGAACGCGCGCCGTCTGTTCCGGCTCCCCGGTGCAGACGCGTGAGCGGCTCGCGCGGTGGCGCCGCCGCTGCCGATCTCACCGATCCGGCCACGTTGCAGGCGGTCGCCCGGCGGGTGGGACTGGTCGCCCGGCACAGGCTGGGCCAGAACTTCCTCATCGATCGCGACGTCCTCGACGACATCGTCGCCGCCCTGGCGATCGAAGCGACCGACGACGTCTTCGAGATCGGTCCGGGGATCGGCACGCTCACCGGCGAGTTGGCGCGCCGCGCCCGCCGGGTGGTGGCGGTCGACCTCGATGAACGCTGTGTGGCTGCCACCCGTATCACCCAGCGCGATCGGCCGAACGTGGAGGTGGCTCAGGGCGATGCCCTGCGCGTCGACATCGCCAGTTTCGGCATCGGTGAGGGATGGCTCGCCGCCGGCAACATCCCCTACAGCATCACCACGCCCCTGCTGACCCGGCTCTACGAGATGGCGGACCCGCCCCGCCGCGGAGTGTTCCTGGTCCAGCGTGAGGTGGCTGCGCGCCTCGCGGCGGGTCCCGGCGCGTGGAGCCTGGCCACGGTCGCTGTCCGCAGCGTGGCCACCGTGGAGCGCCTGCGCGACGTCACCCCGGCCAGTTTTGAGCCTGCTCCGGCGGTGCACTCGAGTGTGATCCGTCTCACCCCGGCCGCAGGGCTCGATGCCGCGGCGCGCCAGAGCGTGCTCGACGTTGCCCGGGCCGCGTTCCAGATGCGCCGCAAGACCCTGCGCCACGGCATCACCCATGCAGCGGGCGGCGACGAGGCACTCGGCGTGGCATGGCTGCGCGAGGCTGCCATCGACCCGGGGCGGCGGCCGGGCACGCTCGATCTCGCCGAATGGCACCGGATCGCCGTCGCCGCCCGTACGCTTCCCGGACACCCGTGAACGAACCGCACATCGCGATCCCGCCCGGCGATGAGATCGCGCCACCGGCGTCCCGGCGCCACCTCCATGCAGCGCGCCCCGCGGTCCCGCCGCTGCCCGAGGATCGCCAGGGCTTCCGGGCGGTCCTGCGCCGGGGCGACTTCCGGCTCCTCTGGCTGGCCCAGGCAGCCAGCCAGCTGGCCGACAAGTTCCTCATGTTCACCCTGCTCATCGTGGTCTACGACGTCAGCCGCAAGGCCTCGATCCAGTCCGTGCTGATGATCGCCTACACGCTGCCATCGGTCTTCCTCAGCGCCCCGGCGGGCGTGTACGCCGACCGGCATGACAAGCGCACCCTGATGATCGCCACCAACGCGATCCGCGGCGGGCTGATCCTGCTCATCCCGATCGTCCAGGTGCTCCCCGTGGTGGGCAACCAGGCGTGGCCGCTGATCGTGATCACCTTCCTGTTCAGCTCAGTAGGGCAGCTGTTCGCGCCGGCGGAGGCGGCGAGCATTCCATCCCTGGTGCGGCGCGACCAGATCATGGGCGCGACCTCGCTGTTCATGACCACGGTGATCCTGACCCTGGTGCTGGGTGTGCCAGCGGCGACACTGGCGATCCGCCTGGTTGGCGAACGTGCCCCCTTCTTCATCGCCTCCACGCTGTTCGCGCTGGCGGCCATCTCGATCTGGCGGATCGGCACACCGCTGCGCGCCGCCCGCACCGCGCCCGAGCACACCGCCAGCCTGCGCCGCGAGCTCCGCGAGGGGATCAGCCTAATCGCCGGCAACCCAGCCATCCGCCTGGGCCTGTACCAGCTCGCGGTGGCTCTGATCGTGGTGTTCACGGTATTTGCCCTGGGGCCGGTGTTCATGGTCAAGGAACTGCACCGCTCCGACCAGGACACCTACCTCGTCCTGATCCCGGCGACGCTCGGGCTGGTCACCATGGCCGCGGTCCTCGCCCAGCGCGCCGGCAACGGCTTCTCCAAGGCGGTCACGCTGGTCATCGCCCTGGCTGTCGCAGGTGCCTCCCTGGCGGCGGTCGGGGTGACCCCTCCGCTGTTCCGCAGCCTCGGTGCGGACGGAGCGATCGTGCCCATGGTGCTGGTGCTCAGCGCGGTGTTCGGCGGCGCGCTCGGCGCCCTGCTGATCCCCGCCTTCACCATCCTCCAGGAACGCACCAACGAGGAGACGCGGGGCCGCATATTCGGCGGGATCTTCGCCGTGATCAACGCGGCCGTGGCCCTACCCCTGCTGGTCGCGGGCATCATCGCCGACGCGGTGGGCGTGGCCAGCGTTGTGGCCGGACTTGGCGTGATCATCCTGGCCGGCGCGTTCGTCGTGAGGCTGGCATTCTGGCGCCGGCTCGCCATTCTCGACACCGAGCTCAGCGCGGCCGACTGATCCGCGTCGCGGCTGTGCAACGGCGCCGTCGCGAAACCATCATCTTTCTCTGCACCCACAGCGGCGGTGAAATGCTCGCCGGCACCCCCAGCGGGCTGACGTCGAATGTGGGAGACAAGATGCGGGCCATAGTCACCTGTGAGTGCTGCGGTCATCGCCAGGCCGTGGCCCGGCCGATCGGCCGGCCCGAGGCGTTCCACGTCGTCTGCCACGAGTGTGAGGGCATCCTGCGAGTCGAGGTGACCGCCGACGACCTGACCACCGCCCAGAAGAGCGTCGGTCGCTCGCGCAAGACACGCGTCTAGAAAGACGAAGGGGGAACTGCGTTCCCCCCTCGGGCACCCCCCAGCTCAGCGGTGTCATCTCCGGCGACGTGAAGTCGCCTGCGCTGACGGATTTTGGTGGGGAGGCTGGTATCATCGCGGTCCGGAATCCGCCTCCGGCGCGCGTGCGGGCGCATAGCTCAGTTGGTACGAGCGCTGCGTTGACATCGCAGAGGTCATAGGTTCGATCCCTATTGCGCCCACCACGCGCCGAGCCGTGACTCGGCCCTCGCCAGCGTATCTCTTAAGGAATTTTCAGCGGGATACCTGTGCGCACATGTTGCGCACAGAGGCTGCGCAGATGTCCACAGCGCGACGAAGCAGTTGTCCACACCTTGCACAGGCCAACGGTGAGATCGCGCCGAGGTTGTGCACCGCAGTGCGACGCAAATGCGCCGTATGTGGGCGTTGACATCGCCGGAGTCGACAGATGACACTCGGCGCGTGGTAGGGGACTCCGAGCCGAATGGTTCCGACGCAACGAGGACGACGCGGCGGATCTGCGCCCGGCGCGGTTGCGCGGCACCGGTCAAGAAGCCGACAGCGAAGTACTGCAGCGTGCGCTGCTGCTCGCTTGATCCCGAGCGACACGCACGCCTGCGCCTGTCAGCGCAGCGCTCCAGCCGGCGTGTGCTGCCCCTGACCCGCCAGCTCAGCCTGGGGCTCGGTGCCACCAATAATCCCGAGGCCGCAATCTCGCGCATCTCCGAGGCTCGTGAGGACGTGCCCAGAGGAATGTCCAGGCTCTGCGGCTGACCCGCCGCCGGGCAGGCGCGGGGACGTTCGGCGCCGCATCTACAATTCGCGCCCATGCCTGACGAGATCGTGGACGACGCCGCCGAGGCCGGCCCGCCCATCGACGCGCCCGCGGAGCTGACCCTCGACATCCTCCGCCACAGCGCCGCGCACCTCATGGCTGCGGCGGTGGTCGAGCTGTTCCCCGGCGCGCAGTACGACGTGGGACCCGCCACCGACGAGGGTTTCTTCTACAACTTCCGCCTTCGCGGGAGCGCGCACTTCAGCGAAGAGGACCTTGCCGGCATCGAGGCGAGGATGAAGGAGCTGGCCAAGCGACGCATTCCATTCGAGCGCGAGGTCATGGCCCGAGGGCCGGCGCGTCAGCTGTTCACTGACCTGGACCAGGAGTTCAAGGTCAGGATCATCGATGGCATGCCAGATGACGTCGACACCGTCGGCGTCTATCGCACCGGTGACTTCGTCGATCTCTGTCGCGGCCCTCATGTGCCCCACACCGGCCACCTGCGTGCCGTGCGCCTGCTGCGAGTCGCCGGCGTGTACTGGCGAGGCGACGAGAGGAACGAGCAGCTGCAGCGCGTGTACGGCACCGCCTTCTTCGAGCGCGAGCAGCTCGACGCCTTCATCGCGCAGCGCGAGGAGGCGCGCCGCCGCGACCACCGCCGCCTCGGAGCTGAGCTCGACCTCTTCTCCTTCCCCGAGGAGATCGGGTCCGGACTGCCCGTCTTTCATCCCAAGGGCGGCTTGGTGCGCAAGCTGATGGAGGACTACTCGCGCCGGCGCCACGAGGAAGCCGGCTACGAGTTCGTCAACACGCCGCACATCACCAAGGAGGACCTCTTCCAGACCTCCGGTCACCTGCAGTGGTTTGCGGAGGGGATGTTCCCGCCGATGGAGCTTGACGACGGCGTCAAGTACTACCTCAAGCCGATGAACTGTCCGTTCCACATCCTCATCTACCGCAGTCGGCCGCGCAGCTACCGCGAGCTGCCCTTGCGTCTGTTCGAGTTCGGCACGGTGTACCGGTACGAGAAGTCGGGGGTGGTGCACGGCCTCACCCGTGTCCGCGGCCTGACCATGGACGACTCGCACATTTTCTGCACCAAGGCGCAGATGGGCGAGGAGATCCGCACACTGCTGACCTTCGTCCTCGACCTCCTGCGCGAGTTCGGGCTCAGCGAGTTCTTCCTCGAGCTCCAGACCAGGCCGGAGGGTAAGGCGGTCGGCACCGACGAGGAGTGGGAGGAGGCGACCGACGCGTTGCGGTCAGCAGCGTCGAACATGGGCCTCGAGCTCGCGCTCGACGAGGGCGGCGGGACGTTCTACGGGCCCAAGATCTCCGTCCAGGTCAAGGACGCGATCGGTCGCTACTGGCAGATGTCCACGATCCAGGTCGATTTCCAATTCCCCCAGCGCTTCGGCCTCGGCTACATCGAGGCGGACGGCGGGGAGGCGCGCCCGGTCATGATCCACCGCGCCCTCTTCGGCTCCATCGAGCGATTCTTCGGGATCCTTCTCGAGCACTACGCTGGCCATTTCCCGGTCTGGCTGGCACCGGTACAGTGCGAGATCGTTCCCGTGCAGGACGATGCCCCTGAGGTGATCGAGCACGTCACCGCGCTACGCGACACCATGCGAGCCGCCGGCCTGCGTGCCGAAGTGAACGACAAACCGGGCGAGCGAATGCAGGCTCGCATCCGCGACGCCGAGCTGCGCAAGGTGCCGTACGTCGTCGTGGTGGGGCGCCGCGACGTGGAACGGGGCGACGGTGTCGTCAATGTCCGTTCGACGCGCGCGGGCACCCAGGAGAACCTGCCCGCGGGCGACCTGGTGACCCGGCTGGTCGCCGAGGCGGCGTCGCGCGGCCAGGGCTGAGCCGCACGTGGAGCGCGAGGGCCGCTCGCTCGGGCAGGCCGTTGCCCGGCTGTTCCCCGAGCACGACGCCGCGCGGCTGATCGCAGCGGGGGAGGTGCTGGTGGACGGCGTCCCGGTGACCAACCCGCGCAGCCGGCTGCGCGCGCGTGCGCGGGTCACGATGCGACCCCGCACCATCCTGCGTGGCTCGGTCAAGCTGCGCGCCGCGCTCGATGCCTTCGCCCTCGACGTGGCGGGCCGGGTCGCGCTGGACGTCGGCGCAGCCGCTGGTGGCTTCACCACCGTGCTGTTGGCCGCCGGCGCCCGTCTCGTGTACGCGGTCGACGCCGGCTATGGGCAGCTTCTCGGCTCGCTGCGGCAGAACCCGCGGGTCATCAACATGGAATCCGTCAACGTCGCCGACCTCGACGGCGCGTGCGTGCCGGACACCGTGGAGGTGGTGACCATCGATGTGTCCTACCTCAGCGTCGCGGCGGCGGCGGCGCAGCTCAACCGCGTCACGCTGGCGCCAGATGCGATGCTGGTGGCGCTAGTCAAGCCGATGTTCGAGCTGCGCGCGGCGACGGCGCCGTCGGATCGCTCCAGCCTCGACGCGGCGCTCGCCGCCGCAAGCGCCGGGGTGACCGCTGCCGGGTGGGAGGTGCGCGGCGCCATCGATTCGCCGGTCACCGGCAGCCGCGGAGCACGGGAGATGCTGCTGCACGCACAGCGCCGCTGACGCTTTGGTCGCGCCGCGACCGTGATATGCTCACCCATCGGACGCCGCTGTGGCGCCGCCAAGAGGGCCCGTGCGCTGCGGACCCCACCTTCCGGGTTCGCCTTGGAGGTCCAGAACAGACCCAGGCCTGGATAGCGGATCGCTGTCCAGGTTTTTTGTTTGGAGGTTTCCACCCATCGCCTTTCGAGAGTTGAGGATCAACGAGCAGATCCGCATCCCGCAGGTGCGTCTCTTCGACGACACCACCGATGAAGCGCTCGGCATCGTCACCATCGAGGCAGCCCGACAGCTCGCCGTCGAACGCGGCCTCGACCTCGTCGAGGTGGCCCCGCTGGCCCAGCCGCCGGTCTGTAGGCTGATGGACTACGGTCGTTTCAAGTTCGAGGCGCTGAAGCGAGAGAAGGACAGCCGCAGGGACCACAACGTCGTCCAGCTCAAGGAGCAGAAGCTGCGCCCGAAGATCTCGGACCACGACTTCCGCACCAAGCTGGCCAAGGTGAAGCAGTTCCTCGGTGAGGGCGACAAGGTCAAGCTGACCATCATGTTCCGGGGTCGGGAGATGGTCCACCAGGAGTTCGGCCGCAAGCTGCTCGACCGCATGACCGAGGAGCTCAGCGACCTCGCCATCATCGAACGATCCCCACTCGTCGAAGGCCGGAACATGATCATGATCCTCAGCCCGACGACCAAAAAGCAGGCACGGCCGCACGACGACCGTCACCACGGGGATGCGCCTGCAGCCTCGGGCAACGGCTCCGCGTCGCCGCGCCGGGAGCAGCCGGCGGTGACCCCCCCGTCGGAGCCCGACACAGCGCAGGTCGTCGCTGAGGCACCACCGGCGCCAGCCACTGAGGCAGCCGAGGCTGCCACACCTCCACCTGCAACTCACGAGCCGGCAGAGGACCAGCCCGCACCTGCCGCAGCCGCTGCCAAGCGGAGCACCGCCAAGAGTGCGGCGCAGAGGAAGCCCGCCGCGACCGCCAGCAAGAACACCGAGAAGAAGACCGCCGCCACGCCGAGGGAGACGAATGCCAAAGATCCGAACGCATAAAGCCACGCAGAAGCGCTTTCGCATCACCAGCACCGGCAAGGTGATGCGCCGCAAGGCGTTCAAGTCGCACATGCTCGAACACAAGAGCAGCAAGCGCAAGCGCGTCATGAACATCCAGCACGAGGTGTCCGCGGCCGACGTCAAGACCGTCCGCCGCCTGGCGCCCTACCTATAGCCCGGAGGAGTCACCATGGCGAGAGTCAAGCGGGGGGTCACGTCACGTGCCCGCCACAAGAAGGTCCTCGAGCTGGCCGAGGGTATGCAGGCCGACAGGCGTTTGTACCGCCACGCCAACGAGGCGGTCATGCACTCGCTGGCGTACCAGTACCGCGACCGCAAGCTGCGCAAGGGCGACATGCGCGGGCTGTGGATCACGCGCATCAACGCGGCAGCGCGCCAGAACGGCCTGGCCTACAACCAGTTCATGCACGGCCTGAAGAATGCCGGCATCGACATCAACCGCAAGATGCTTGCCGACCTGGCCGTCGAGGATTCGGCGTCATTCACGCAGCTTGTCGAGGTGGCCCGGGGCGCTCTGACGTCGGCGTGACCGACCAGCGTGGCACGGCGCCACCACCTGGCGGAGAGCCGGGCGGCGCTGACGTGCATGCCCTCGGGGTCAGGGCGCATGACGAGATCGCAGCCGCGAGCGACGCGGGCACTCTCGACGCTGTTCGCGCCCGCTACCTGGGCCGTGGCGACGGCTTGCTGACGGTTGTCCGCAAGCAGATCGGCGCCGTCGCCGACCCGGAGGCACGCAGGGCGATGGGCCAGACCGTCAACGCGGTGGTAGAGCGCGTCACCGAGGCGCTGGAGGAACGCCGCGCCGTGCTCAGCGCTGCGTCAACGGGCAGCTCGACCGAGACGATCGACCTCACCTGGCCGCCGCCTCCGCTGCGCCGCGGTCATCTGCACCCGGTGAGCCGAGTGTTCCGTGACGTCCGGCGCATCTTCGCCCAGCTCGGCTACGTCCCCGTGAGCGGTCCCGAGCTGGAGTACGACCGCTACAACTTCACGCTGGTCAACATGCCGCCGGGCCATCACTCCCGTGACACCCAGGACACGTTCTACGTCGACGACGACCGCCTGCTGCGCACCCACACCTCGCCAGTGCAGATCCGGAGCATGCTCATCCGGGGCGCGCCCCAGCGGGTGATCGTCCCCGGGAAGGCATATCGCCGCGATTACGACGCCACCCACTTCCCCATGTTCTTCCAGGTCGAGGGGATGTGCATCGACGAGGGCATCGCGCTCTCCGACCTCAAGGGCACCCTGGAGTTCTTCGCCCGCTCCACCTTCGGAATCGACCGCGCCATCCGCATGCGACCGCACCACTTCGAGTTCACCGAACCATCGGTGGAACTCGACGTCACCTGCGCTGTGTGCGGGGGCGAGGGCTGCCGCCTCTGTAAGGGCAGCGGCTGGCTCGAGCTGCTGGGCGGGGGCATGATCCACCCCAACGTGTTGCGCAATGGCGGCGTCGACCCGGCCAGGTACAGCGGGTTCGCCTTCGGGATCGGGGTCGAGCGCATCGCCATGCTGGCGTACGGCATCGAGGACGGCCGGCTCCTCTACGAGAACGACGTGCGCTTCGTGAGCCAGGCGTGAAGGTCTCGCTGGACTGGCTGCGCGAGTACGCGGTCCTCGACGCCCCGCTCGACACCCTGGTGCAGGGCCTGGTGGACACCGGCACCGAGGTGGAGCGGGTAACGCGCGGCCCCGCCGGCGTGGTCGTGACTCGGGTGCTGAGCCTGGAGCCGGTTCCTGAATCGACCAAGGGCGTGCTCTTCGCCGACATCGACGCCGGCGGCGACCAGCCGATCCGTGTGATCACGGGCGCTCCCAACCTCACCATCGGCGACCTCGTGCCGTACGCGCCGGTGGGCACCCTGCTCCCGAGCTGGGACGAGCCACTCGGAGTTCGGGCCATGTTCGGCGGCAAGTATCAGTCGCCGGGGATGCTCTGCTCCGCTGCCGAGCTGGGAGTCGGCGACGATGCCGCCGGGATCCACCATCTCGAGCGCGGCCTGCCGGGACAACCGCTGCACGAGGTGCTGGCGCTCGACACCGTGCTCGAGGTGGAGGTCACCACCAATCGACCCGACTGCCTCTGCCACGTCGGCATCGCCCGGGAGATGGCTGCGGCCATCGGCGAGACGGTGCGCGAGCCGCAGGCGGCGATCGCCGACGGGCTGCTCAGCGCGGCCAGCATGTCGCTGCGTGCCGACGTGCAGGTCGACGACGCAGAGGGCTGCCCGCGTTTCTCGGTGCGCATCATCGAGAACGTCGCCGTGGCGCCCTCGCCGGAGTGGATGCAACGTCGCCTGCGCGCGGTCGGGCTGCGTCCCATCAACAACGTGGTCGACGTCACCAATTACGTGGCCCACGAGATGGGCCAGCCACTGCACGGCTTCGACCTCGACCGGTTTGTGGCCGCCCAGGGCGACGACGGCCGCGCGGCGCACGTGCGTGTGCGCCGTGGACGCGGGGAGCAGCTTCTCTGTCTCGACGGCGCGGTGCGCACCATCGGGGACGCGGACCTGGCGGTGTGTGCCGGCGACGTCGCCGTCAGCCTCGGCGGGGTCATCGGCGGCGCTGGGACGGCGGTCGACGACGCCACCCACAACGTGCTCCTCGAGGCTGCCACCTGGGACGGGCCGGCGATCCGCGCCACCAGCAAGCGGCTGGGCGTCCGCACCGACGCCTCCGCGCTCAACGAAAAGGGCCTTAGCGACACCCTGCCGCCGCTTGCGCTCGACCGCGCCGCCGCGCTGATCGCCGATCTCGGCGCAGGCCACGTGCTCCAGGACAGCGTCGACGTCAGGGCCCGGTCGCTCGAGCCCATCCCTCCCATCCACGTCAGCGGCGCCGTGCTGTCCGCGCTACTCGGCTACCACGTCGATGCCACCGAGGCGGCAACCGCCCTGGCGCGGCTCAGCTTCGGCGTCGAGCAACACGGCGACGAGCTCATCGTCACCGCGCCTCATTTCCGGCGCGACGTGACGATCGTCGCGGACGTCGTCGAGGAGGTGGGACGCTCCCTCGGCTACGACCGCATCCCGAGCACGCTCCCGGGGCGGCGGACCGCGGTGACCACCGTGGCCGCCGAGACCCCAATCGAGGACCGCGTCAAAGAGGTGCTCGCCGGCGCCGGGTTCGACGAGGTAATCACCTGGTCGTTCGTGTCGCGCACCCTGGCCGGCGCGCTGCATGGCCTGGGCGTCGGTCGCACCCCCATCCCGCTGCGCAACCCGCTCACCGAGGAGTGGAGCGTGCTGCGTACCAGCCTTCTGCCCGGCGTCGTCCAGGCCGCGGCGGGCAACCTCCGGCGCGGTGTCGAGGAGGTCCTGCTCTTCGAGATGGGCAGGGCCTTCTGGGAAGGCGAGCGGCGCGGCCAGGCTGCCGGTTCCACGAGGGACGGTGTCGACGCCGGCCTCGTCCCGCTGCCGGCCGAGCCGCTACTTCTCGGAGCCGCGGCGACCGCCGCCAACGCCGACGGGGCCGCGCGAAGGATCCGCCACCTCCAGGCGGTGGTGGCACGGCTCGCCTCCGACCTCGGCGCCGGGACGGTGGACACCGAGCCCGCCGACGTCCCTGGACTGCGCGCCGGCCGCTCCGGCCGGCTGCTCTGCAATGGCCAGGCGGTCGGCGTGGTCGGCGAGCTCGACGCTGCCTCTCTGGCCGTCTTCGAGGTGCGCGGTCGCGTCGCCGTCGCCGAGGTCCAGCTCGACGCGCTGATCCCCGCCGAGCCGCCCTCGCGCCGGTACCTGGCACCGCCGCGGCATCCCGCCGTCGTCCAGGACCTGGCGGTGACGGTGACCGAAGAGGCCCAGGCCGGCGACGCGCTGCGGTCCATCCGCGAGGCGGGGGGCACGTTGCTGGAGAGCGCGGTCCTCTACGACGAATACCGCGACGCCGCCCTCGGCCAGGGCCGCAAGAGCTGGACGTTCCGCCTCGTCTTCCGCGCCCCCGGGCGCACCCTCACCTCCGAGGAGGCGAGGACCCTGCAGGCTGCCATCGCGGTCGGGTTGCGAGCGCGCACGGGCGCCGAGGTGCGCCGATAGCCCGGCGGCTGTCGCGAACCTTCCTGGCCCGGGGAGCGGTCGAGGTGGCTCACGACCTGATCGGCGCCGAGCTGGTCGTCGACGCCGGCACCGCGGAGGAAGTGCGCGCCACCATCGTCGAGGTGGAGGCGTACCTCGGCCCGGAGGACCCTGCCTCGCACGCGTTCCGCGGGCCCACGCCGCGAGCGTCGATCATGTTCGGACCGGCAGGCCACCTTTACGTCTACCTCAGCTACGGCATGCACCACTGCGCCAACGTGGTCTGCGGACCGGACGGGTCCGCGTCAGCGGTCCTGCTGCGCGCGGCCGGCGTGACCAGGGGCGAGCAGGTGGTCCGGCGCCGCCGCGCAACCACAGTTCCGTCGGACCGGCTGCTGAGCGGTCCCGGCAACCTCTGCCGTGGCCTGGCGATCGGCGCCACCGACAACGGGCTCGACCTCTGCCGCCCTGGGCGTGTTTACCTCGAAGCTCGCTCACGCGAGGTTCCTCTGTCGTCAGGCCCGAGGGTCGGCATCAGCCGCGCCGCCGACCTGCCGCTCCGGTTCTGGTGGACCGGACGCCCGGCGGTGTCTCGGAACGCAGTTCCCCCTGTGAAAAAAGGGACCGGCCAGTAGGCCGGTCCCCGAAGTCTGCCGATCAGTGTCGGCCGCCCGACGAATAAGCCGGGCTATTGCTGTGGGCACCAAAGGTGCCGGCTGGCCAGCCCGAACCCGGTTGTGCACCGACCGCGCCATCCCGCGCCATTCCAACCTGTACCGGAACCCAGCGGCGTTGTGCCAGGATTCGACGGTGGCGCCTTCGGACGGCCGCGCTGTGCGACCCCCTGGATCCGGGCCCTACCTCTCGGCTCGAGTGTGCCGGAGAAGCTCGAAGACCGTACGCATCGTGAAGATGTCCTCCCTATGCAGTCGGTTCCGTACCCTCAGGATAGACCTCCCCGGCCGGTAGTCAAGGGCCCCGACGTTCTGTCACGCGCCGACTGGCAGCGGAGCGTGGACTCATAGACTGGGGCCCGCGCCGGCAATACAATGGCAAACGCCTGTTCGGCAACGGAGGACCCATGTCCGGTCACAGCAAGTGGGCGGGGATCAAACACAAGAAGGCGATCGTCGACGCCAAGCGCGGGCAGGCCTTCACCAAGGTCGCTCGTGAGCTCTCGGTGGCAGCTCGCGAGGGTGGCCCCGACCCGGCGTCGAACTTCCGGCTGCGGCTCGCCATGCAGAAGGCTCGCGAGGTCAACATGCCCGCGGACAACATCGAGCGTGCCGTACAGCGCGGCGCGGGCGGCAAGGAGGGCGCCCAGCTCGAGGAGATCCGCTACGAGGGCTACGGTCCCCACGGCGTCGCCGTGATGGTCGATGTGCTCTCCGACAACCGCAACCGCACGGTCGCCGCCATCCGCAATCTCTTCACGCGCTCGGGCGGGTCGCTCGGCGAGACCAACAGCGTCGGCTGGATGTTCACCCAGCAGGGCGTGATTCGCGTCTCCGCCGGCGCCAGCGACCCGGACGAACTCGCCCTGCGCCTGCTCGAGATCGTCGACGTCGGCAGCGACGGCGACATCAGCGTGGACGATGATGCCGTCGTGGTCACGGTCGACCCGGGGAACTTCGAGGCAGCGCGCACCGCCATCGAGGACGCGGGCCTGAGCGTCGAGACGGGCGAGGTCACCATGAACCCGAGCACGTCGGTGCCGCTCGACGCCAAGCAGGCGGTGGCGGTGCTGTGCCTCCTCGACGCGCTCGAGGAGGACGACGACGTGCAGCAGGTGTACGCGAACGCCGAGATCCCCGACGACGTCCTCGAGTCGGTCGGCTGACGGGGGTGCGTGTCCTGGGCGTCGATCCGGGGCTGGGTCGCACCGGCGTCGCCGTCGTCGACGGAGGACCGGGATCACTGAGGTTGGTGCACAGCGCCTGCCTGAGCACGCCGGTCGGCGTCGAGGACGCCGAGCGTCTTTTCCTGCTCTCCGGGTTGATCACCGCGGTTGTCGCCGAGCACCGGCCGGCCTTCGCTGCCGTGGAGCGGCTCTTCTTCTCGACCAATCGCAGCACGGCCATGCGGGTCAGCGAAGCACGCGGCGTCCTGCTCTGTGCGCTGGCGGGCGCGGGGATCCCTGTCTTCGAGTACACGCCGAACGAGGTCAAGGAGGCGGTGGCCGGCTACGGTGCAGCCCGTAAACCGCAGGTGGAGCGGATGACGAGGCGGCTGCTGTCGGTGGAGCGGATCGACGGACCGGACGACGTCGCCGACGCCTGCGCCATCGCCATCTGTCACCACCACCGCGCGGCGCTCACGCTTCGTGTCCGCGGTCAGACCGTCCGAGCCCCGCTCAGCGCGCTCGACAGCGCCGTGGCCGCAGCGCGGGCGCGGCTGGGGGCAACCGCGCAGTGATCGCGCTTCTGCGTGGCCAGGTGGCGTGCGTCGACGACGATGTGGTCACCCTTGACGTCAACGGGGTGGGCTACGCGGTGCAGTGCCACCTGCGGACCGCCGTGGCGCTGCACGGCGCGGCCGCGGACGTCACCTTGCACGTGCACACGTCGGTGAGCGCGGAGGCCATCCGCCTGTACGGCTTCACCACTGCGGAGGAGCTGCGCCTGTTCCGCCTGCTCATCGCCGTCGAGCGGATCGGGCCCAAGGCCGCGCTCGGCATCCTCGGCCGTGCCGACCTCGCCACCATGGTGCGCGCCCTGCGCAGCGGTGATGCGGCGATGGTGGCGACCGTGCCGGGGATCGGCCTCAAGACCGCGGAGCGGGTGGTGCTCGAGCTGCGCGACAAGCTCGGCGGCCTGGCGCTGCCGGGCGACCGCAGCACACCGGTGGAGGCGGCCGCGGAGCAGGCGATCCGTGCCGCGGTCGACGGCCTGGCCACGATGGGCTTCCGTGAGGCCGCTGCCCGCGATGCCGTCAAGGCCGCCGTCAGCGACGGCACCGAGCCGCTCGACGTTGCCGCCCTGGTGGCCGCGGCGCTGCGCCGCCTCGATATGGTGGCGGCGGGGTGATGGACGAATCGCGGGTGGTGACCCCGCTCGAGGTGGAGGAGGAGCACGCCGCCGAGGTGGCGCTGCGTCCGCAGCGCCTCGAGGACTTTGTCGGCCAGGCCGGCATCCACGAGCAGGTGCGCGTCCTCGTCGAGGCGGCGCGCGGTCGTGGCGAGGCGCTTGACCACATCCTTCTCTACGGGCCGCCCGGCCTGGGCAAGACAACTCTCGCGCAGATCATCGCCACCGAGATGGGCGTGCAGGCGCGGCTCACCTCCGGGCCGGCACTCGAGCACCAGGGCATGCTCGCCTCCATCCTCACATCGCTCAACGACCGCGACGTCTTCTTCATCGACGAGGTGCACCGTCTCAACCACGCGGTCGAGGAGGCGCTCTACCCCGCCATGGAGGACCTCGCGTTCGACTTTGTCGCCGGGCGTGGCGCCGGCGCGCAGACACTCCGTCTCAGCCTCAACCGCTTCACCGTCATCGCCGCGACCACCCGTGCCGGTGCGCTCGGCGGCCCTCTGCGTGACCGCTTCGGGGTCACCTTCCGGCTCGACTACTACGACGTCGGCGAGCTCACCGACATCATCCGGCGCAGCGCGCGCCTGCTGAAGATCCCCATTGACGATGACGGTGCAGCTCTGCTCGCCGCGCGCGCACGCGGCACGCCGCGCGTCGCCAACCGGCTGCTCCGCCGTGCCCGCGACTACGCGCAAGTGCGCGCCGCGGGCCACATCGACGTCGCCGCCGCCACCGCGGCGCTCGACATGCTCGGCATCGACGCCGCCGGCCTGGACGAGATGGACCGGCGCGTCCTCGCCGCCCTGTGCGGGCCGCTGCGCGGCCATCCCGTGGGCGTGCAGACCATCGCGGTCAGCGTCCAGGAGGAGCCCGAGACGATCGAGGACGTCGTCGAGCCCTACCTCATCCGGCTCGGGATGCTGGCGCGCACCCCGCGCGGGCGGGTGCCGACCGCAGGCGCGTACCAACACCTCGGTCTGCCGGTACCCGCCGGCACCGTCGGGGCCGACGACACCCAGTCCTCGCTCTTCGCGTAGCCACGCCATGGCCACCGTGAAAGATCCGGCACGCGACCGCGCCCGCGCGCTGCCCACCGACATGTTCGACTACGTGCTTCCCGCCGGCAGGATCGCCCAGACACCGGTGGAGCCGCGCGACGCGTCCCGGCTGCTCCACGCCGAGCCGGGCGGCGGCCTCTCCGACCACGTGTTCACCGACCTGCCCGACCTACTCCGGCCCGGTGACCTCCTGGTGGCCAACGACACGCGGGTGCGAGCGGCGCGCCTCCGTGGGCGCGGCGCCGACGGCGGCAAGGAGGAGGTCCTGCTGCTGACGCGCCTGGACCGCGACCGTTTCACGGCGCTGGTCCGGCCGGGCCGACGATTGCACGACGGTGCGCGGGTCTCGGTCGGCGACGCCCTGTCCGTGACAATCGCCGGCCCCGCGCCGGGGCACCCCGGGGCGCGCGTGGTCAGGCTCGATGGCGACGGCGATCTCGAGGCGCTCATCGCCCAGCTCGGTGAGGCGCCGCTGCCTCCGTACATCCGCACCCCGCTCGAGGACGCGCAGCGCTACCAGACCGTGTACGCGGCCGGTGCACCCGCCTCCGCGGCGGCGCCGACCGCGGGCCTCCACTTCACATCCCGGGTGCACGAGGCACTGGCGCAGCGCGGGGTGGGATGGACGGCACTCCAGCTCGACGTCGGGCTCGGCACCTTCGCACCGATCACGGTCAGTGACGCGCGCACCCACCGCATGCACGCCGAGAGGTGCATGCTGCCGGCCGCAACCGCGGCGACCATCACAGCGGCGCGCGCCGGCGGCGGGAGGGTGATCGCCGTGGGGACGACGGTGGTGCGCACCCTGGAGTCCTTCGTCGACGGCGTGGGCGCGCTCCACCCCGGCACGGTGTCGACGGAGCTGTTCATCACCCCCGGTCATCGCTTCGGCGCCGTCGACGGCCTGCTGACCAACTTCCACCAGCCCCGTTCATCGCTGCTCGTGCTGCTCGCCGCGTTCCTCGGTGGTGACGCCTGGCGGAGTGTGTATGAGCACGCGCTGGCGCGTGGCTACCGCTTCCTCAGCTTCGGCGACTGCATGCTGTGCTGGCGCGGCGGTGCCCCCTCGTGAGCGCGCTGACCATCGACGCGCGGGACGGCTCGGCGCGCACGGGGCGGCTACGCACGGCCCACGGCGACGTGAACACCCCGGCCTTCATGCCCGTGGGCACGCACGCCACCGTGAAGTCGCTCGACCCCGACGAGGTGCGCGCCTGCGGCGCCGACATCGTGCTGTGTAACGCCTATCACCTGGCGCTGCGACCCGGCGTCGACCTGATCGAGCGCGCCGGCGGCCTCCACTCCTTCATGGCCTGGGACGGGCCCATCCTCACCGACAGCGGTGGCTTCCAGCTGGTCAGCCTGCGAACTGTCACCGCGGTCGACGACGACGCGGCGACGTTTGTCTCGCCCTACGACGGCGCGCGGCTACGCGTCACACCGGAGGAGGCGGTAGGCCTGCAGGCGCGGATGAACGCCGACATCGTCATGTGCCTCGACCAGCCGGTGGCCTGGGGCGCCGACGCCGCACAGGCCGAGGCCGCCACCAAGCGAACGCATCGCTGGGCCGAGCGCTGCGCAGCGGTGCACCCCGGCGATGGCAGGCTCCTGTTCGGCATCTGTCAGGGCGGTTTCGACGAGCAGGCACGCGCCGCCTCGGCCAGCCGTGTCGCCGGGCTGGACTTCGACGGGATCGCCGTGGGAGGCCTGTCGGTGGGTGAGCCTCTGGAGGTCATGGAGGCCATGACCGCAGCCTCGGTCGCGGAGCTGCCGGTAGACCGTCCGCGCTACTTCATGGGGCTGGGCACCGACGCCGAGCTGCTCACCATGGTGGCGCTCGGCGTCGACATGTTCGACTGCGTCGCGCCCACCCGGCTGGCCCGCACCGGGGCGGCCCTGACCCCCGACGGCCGCCTGCCACTGCGCCGCGCCGTCTATCGCGACGACCTCCGACCCCTGGTGGATGGGTGCCCCTGTCCCGCGTGTCGCCGGTTCTCGCGCGCCTACCTGCGCCACCTCATCGGCGCCGGCGAGATCCTCGGCCACCGCCTGCTGACCCTGCACAACGTCACCCACCTGAGCACGCTGATGGCGGGTGCACGCGAGGCGATCAGCGCAGGCCGCTTTGGCGTCTTCCGTGCGGAGACGGAAGCGCGACTGCGAGCGGCCGGGGACGGGGAGGAAGGCGCGGACGCGGCAGATGCCGGCCAGCCGCAGCGCATCGGACGGACGGTCGAGTCAGCGCGGATCCCGGGTACACTCGGCCCTCGTGGCTGATTTCTTCCTCCGCGTCACCCGTGTGCGCGTCGTCATCGTCGTCCTCATCGTGCTCGGCGCGCTCTTCATCGACGGGTACAGCATCTTCTACCGGTACGTGGTGGTTCACCAGCCGTTCCCGCAGAGGCTGACCAGCATCCCGACCATCGCCGGTCACCAGGTGACGTTCGTCAAAGGCCTCGACCTGGTGGGCGGCACCGAGCTCGTCGTCGAGGTCTGTCACGGCTTCAATGACCCGCCCAGCGTCGGTTGCCGCAATGGACCGAAGGGGCAGACGGTCACCGAGGCGCGCGACAAGACCATCCCCCTGCTCACCGCGCGCGTCAACGGCCTCGGTGTCACCGAGGGCAAGGTGTCCGCGCAGGGCTCCGACCAGATCCTCATCCAGCTGCCCGGCGTTGGCCCGGAGCAGGCCAAGGCCACCGTGGGCACCACCTCGAAGCTTCATTTCGCCACCGCCGTGCGGGGCGCGCCCAACCCCGGCGACCCGCAGTTCCTCGCCGACCAGGAGCGCCTGTACGACATCAACCAGCTGGGCAACCCCACGCTGTATCCCGCCGGCTACCACTGGAAGATCGACGACGCTCTCGACGCCAGTGACGTGACCAACGCCGACGTCGGGGTCGACTCGACCGGCGCCATCGCGGTCAACATCACCTTCAACGACGCGGGGGCGACCGAGTGGAACAAGATCACCACCGCCGCCTACGCCTTCACCCAGCAGAGCCCAACGAACCCGCCGGCGCAGGCGCACGTGGCCATCTTCCTGGACAAGAGCATCATCACCGCACCGGTGGTGCAGCAACCGTCGAGCAACAACACGCAGATCACCGGTGGCTTCACCAGCGCGCAGGCGCAGACGCTCGCCAGCGACATCTCCGCCGGTGCACTGCCTGCGGAGATCGGCAGCGTGCAGACCAACGTGGTCAGCGCCACGCTCGGTCAGCAGACCGTGCAGCGAAGTCTCATCGCAGGCGCGGTCGGGCTGCTGATCATCGTCCTCTTCATGATCGGCTACTACCGCTTCCCCGGGCTGCTCGCCTGCATCGCGCTGGTCGCCTACGGAGCCATCGTGCTGGCACTCTTCAAGGTGATCGGGGTGACCATCTCGCTGGCCGCGCTGGCCGGCTTCGTGCTCAGCGTGGGCATGGCGGTCGATGCCAACGTGCTCATCTTTGAGCGAACACGTGATGAATTACGTCACGGCCGCAGCGTGGCACCGGCGGTCGACACCGGCTTCCGCCGCGCCTTCCCGGCCATTCGCGACAGCAACGTCTCGACGATCATCGCCTGCCTTGTACTGGCCATCCTCGGCACCGACGTGGTGCGCGGTTTCGCGATCACGCTGGGCATCGGCGTCGCGGTCAGCTTCTTCAGCGCGGTCACCGTCACACGTGCGCTGCTGGCCGCCGCGCTGCGCCTGCGCCTGGGCCGCAGCCCCACGCTGTACACACAGATCCACGAGGAGTACGAAGAGAAGCCGCCGCGCGGTCGTTTCGACATCGTGCGCTCGCGCAACTGGTACTTCGCCGGTTCGCTGGCGATCATCATCCCGGGGATCCTGGCGATCATCTTCTGGGGCTTCCGACTTGGCCTCGACTTCCGTGGTGGTTACAAGGTCGACGTGGCACTCGTGCATCCGACCACGCAGGCCCAGGTGGACACCACCGTCAGGTCTGTCATCGGCAACCTCGAGCCACAGATCCAGGCGCAGGCGGCCAACCGCTACGAGATCAGCTTCCTGCCGGGTACGGCCGATAGGGGCAGTGACCCCGTCGTGGCTGTCCAGAACGCGCTCAACACGGCCTACGCCATCCCCACCGACCCGAAGACGCACAACCCCGACATCCAGGAGCAGTTCATCGGGCCGAGCGTGGCCGCCGACCTGGTGCGCAGCGCGATCATCCTGATCCTGGTCGCGTCGGCGCTGATCGCCATCTATCTGGCGCTGGCGTTCCGCCGCCAGCGCGCCATCTCGGCCTGGCGCTTCTCCGCGTGTGCGTTCTTCAAGCTGCTCCACGATGTCTTCGTCCTGGCCGGAATTTGGGCCATCCTCGGGCACTTCACCAGCCTCGGCGAGGTGGACACGCTCTTCGTGACCGCGATCCTGACATCGGTGGCGTTCTCCATCCACGACACGATCGTGGTGTTCGACCGCGTCCGCGAGAACCTCAAGTTCGGGCCGCGGCTCACGTTCGACCAGGTGATCAACCTGTCGACGGTGCAGACGATGACGCGCTCGCTCAACACGTCGCTCACCGTTGTGTTCGTGCTCCTCGCCCTGGTCCTCTTCGGTGGTGCGACGATCACGGGCTTCGTCCTTGCCCTTCTCATCGGGATCGTCACCGGCACGTACAGCTCCATCTTCAACGCCAGCACGCTGCTGGTCGCGTGGCAGAAGGCGTCGGCGATGCGCAGCGGCGGAGCGCCACCACCTGGCTCGCAGCGGAGGGTGGCTCGGGCCGCCTAGACCATCCGCGTGAACACATGAATACCGTCTCGACAGAACAGCTGATCGAGCTCGTGCAGCCGTCGCTTCGCCACCTCGGCCTCGACCTCGTCGACCTGCAGTGGCGGCCGGGACGGAGCAGCGTGCTGCGCCTGGTCATCGATTCGGCGCAGGGTGTCAGCCTCGACGACTGCGAGCGCGTCTCCCACGCGGTGGGCGCCGTCCTCGACGCCTACGACCCGATCGCCGGCCGCTACGCGCTGGAGGTGTCGTCGCCGGGGGCCGAGCGACCGCTGCGCACCGAGCTGGAGTGGCAGTCCGCGGTGGGACGCCGGGTCAATGTCCGGGTACGCAGCGGCGACGCCGAGATGATCATCGAGGGCCGGCTGCTCCACCTCGACGACAGCAGCGTGGAGGTGGAGGCCCGCGACCGCAACCGCCGCCGCCTGACGACGTTGTTCCGGGCCGACGTCATCGCCGCGCGCATCGTCGTCGACATCTGACCATGGCCGACATGGTCCCGGACCTGCTCGACGGCGTCATAGCCACGCTGCGCGAGAGCACCGCGCTCAGCGACGATCGGCTCGCCGCGCTGTTCGAATCCGCTTTCGAGGAAACCTACCGGCGGGTGATCGACGACGACAGCGCGGTGCACGCCCGGGTCGACCTGCTGTCCGGCAGCTGCACCATGTACCGGCGTGGGCCGGACGGTGAGGAGCTCGCTGTCGACGTCGCCGTGCCCGACTTCCCGCGCCAGGCGGCGCAGGCGGCCCGAGCCGCGGTGGCAACAGCGCTGCGCGAGGCCGGCAAGGACCGCGTCCTCCGTGAGGCGTCGCTGCGGCGCGGCGAGCTGATCGACACCATCGTCGACACCCATTCCGGACCGGTCTGGTACCTGCGCGCCGGCGACCTGCGCGTCCTACTGCCACCCGAGGAGCAGATCCCGGGCGAGGAGCTGGTGCCGGGCCGGCACCTCAAGGTCATGGTGCTCGAGGGGCGGCGGCGCAGCCAGGACGCCGTCGTGGTGGTGTCCCGCTCCCACCCCCAGCTGCTCCGGCTCCTCCTCGAGCAGGAAGTGCCCGAGGCCGCCAACGGCCAGGTGCTGGTGCGCGGCATCGTCCGCGAGGCCGGCCGGCGCAGCAAGGTCGCGGTGGAGGCGGCCGACCCCGCCGTCGATGCCCGGGGCGCGTGCATCGGCCCGCGCGGCATCCGCCACCAGGCGATCACCTCCGTGCTCGGCGGCGAGCAGGTCCAGATCGTGGTCTGGTCGGATGACCCGGCCACATACATCGCCAATGCCCTGGCGCCGGCGACAGTCCGGGGGGTCGAGCTCGACGAGGCCACCCGGACGGCCACGGTCACGGTCGACACCGACCAGCTTTCCCTGGCGATCGGCAGGGGAGGGGACAACGCCCGGCTCGTCGCCCGCCTGTGCGGCTGGCGGATCGACGTGGTCGCCGGCGAGTAGCGGATGACCCCACAACTGCCCCAACGCACCTGCGTGGGCTGCCGCCGGGTCCGAAGCAGGCCCGAACTGGTGCGGCTCGCCCTTGGAAGCCACGGACAGGTTACTCTTGATGCTCGCAACCAGCTTCCCGGCCGGGGAGCCTACCTCTGCGCGGACGGCAGCGACTGCCTGACGCAGGCACGGCGCCGGCGGGCACTGACGCGTTCCCTGCGGGTGGGGGAAGATGTCATCAACTACGAGGAACTGAGCGCAACCCTCGAGGCGCTCAGACAGGAGGTCCAGCCATCGCCACGGTGAAGAAGC
>NZ_JAEKNS010000008.1:0-11537 GCF_016464765.1 Candidatus Aeolococcus gillhamiae
TGGAGCGGGAGAAGGGACTCGAACCCTCGACATCCAGCTTGGAAGTAACCCGCTGGTATTCGAATTCAGCGTCGCAGAAACGCCTGTTGGATCATCAGATTCGGGGTTTTGTTGGCCAGGTTCGAGTAGCTTGCGGACGGGCTGAGAGTCTGGGTGGCCGTGGCAGGCTCTCCATCGTCTGACCGGCGTCCTCGCCGCGACGGCCACGTTCGGGTACACCCCCAGGTTGGCGGGTCCGACCTCTTCCTTGGTGCGATGACGCAGACGCGCACATTGCTGATCGGTCTGCTGGGAATCGTGCTGGTGCTGGCGATGTTCCTGCTCAGCGACGTGCGGCGGTACGAGGCCCGCTCGCAACCGCCCGCGCCGGGGCCAGGTGACGCCGCGCCGCGACAATCGGGGTGCTCGCCGGCGGGCTGTTCGCAGCCCTGGCCATCACGGGTGTGCTGCTCATCCTGCGGCGATGGTTGCCGGCGGTGCTCAACGAGCTCTGTGTCGGTGACCACCGGGCGCGGTTCTGGTGGCGGGTGGATCAATGTCGAGGTGATCGCCGGGACCGCGCTCTGCAGCTCGCTGGCGATACTCACGGTGCCACGCACGCAGAGGTGGCGATCCGGGGCAACGATGGTGCAGGGCGGCTGTGCCGGACTGCTGGTCAGCCTCGTCGTTGTGATGGTCGCGGTGCTGGCCTTCGAGCGTCACACGCCGGCGTGACGTGCCAGCGTGCAGGCGAGGTCGAGCAGCGTCTCGTCGGCACCCCTCCACCCCAGCACCGACAGCCCGACCGGGGCTGACCGCACGCGTCTGATTGGCAGCGACAGCTGAGGCAGCCCGCCCAGGCCGGCGGCGCATGTGAGCTGCAGCGACCGGGTGCGGAAGTGCTGCACCTCGCCCGCCGACGCGCGCAGCAGCGGGGCAGGGCACGGGGCCGTCGGCAGTATGACGACCGTGCCCGGGCGCAGCACGTCGCGCAGGCGGGCCGTCACCGCTGCTCGCAGCATCCGGGCCGCCGCGGCGGCGGACTCCTCGACGGTCGCAGCGAACGCCATGCGCTCGTCGACCCCGGCTCCGAGCGTGGGGCGGTGTGCGGTGATCCACGCACCGAACGTCTGCCATGTCTCGAATGCCTGGATGACTCGGAAGCACTCCGACCACGCCGCCAACCCCTCCGCTGCCAGGCGCACCAGCTCGGGCGCCGGCAGTTCGGACGCCGCGCGCGCCAGGAAATCCTCCACCGCCGCGGCGCACTCGGCGTCGGCCACCTCGAGCGCGTCAGTAGCCAGCAGGACGCGGCCGATCGGTCGCCGTTCCGCGTCGCCACCGAGAAGCACGCGGCCGGCGGCGCGGAGCACGCCGGGTCCAGGTGCAAGCCAGCCCGCCGAGTCGAAGGACGGCGCCATCGACTGGATGCCCGTCATGGCGACGCGCCCGTGCGTAGTTCGCAGGCCGTACAGCCCGCACAACGCCGCCGGGATGCGGATCGATCCGCCAGTGTCGGTGCCGAGGGCCAGGTCGCACGAGCCCCCGGCGACGGCGCTCGCCGAGCCGCTCGACGAACCGCCGGGCAGCCGGTCCACGGCGCGCGGGTTGAGCGGCGTGCCGTAGTGCGCGTTGGCACCGGTGATGCTGTACATGAATTCGTCGCACACCGTCTTCCCCACCACCGTGGCGCCGGCATCGAGGACGCGGCGCACGGCATCGGCCGTCACCGCTGGCGGTGCGTGGTCGGCGAGCCAGTCCGGGCTGCCGATGCCGGTGCGCTCGCCGGCGATGTCGTAGCAGTCCTTGACCGCGACGGTGAGGCCGGCGAGCGGTCCGTCGCCGGTGCCCTGCAGCGGGCGCTCCGGGTCGTGCGCGACGAACGGGCTCGCGCTTGTCTCTGTCATGTGAGCAGCTGGTGGAGCGCGAACGCCACGCCGAACACCACGACGACCGTGCGCAGGATCGCCGGACGCATGCGGCGCGCCAGCGACACCCCCGCAAACCCGCCGACGGCGCCGGCCGGGAGCATGATGGCGGCTGCCAGCCACGACACCGGGCCGAAGAAGGCGAAGTAGATCGCGGCCACCACGTTGATGATCAGCGCCATCATGCCCTTGAGCGCGTTGATGCGCTGCAGGTCGTCGCGGATGAAGAGGCCGAGGACGGCGAGCATCATGACCCCAAGGCCGGCGCCGAAGAACGCACCGTAGACACCACCCAGGAACTGCACCACGATCAGCGCCGGGGAGCGGTGCTGCTCGCGCTCCGGCCGTCGCGTGCGCACCCGCGACGTCACCACGGGTTGCAGCAGGAGCAGCGCGCAGGCAAGCAGGATCAACCACGGCACCACCGCGGCGAAGACCGCGTTCGACGTGCGCGTCAACAGGATGGCGCCGCCCACCGCGCCGACCACGCTGATCGGTCCCAAGAACAGGACACGGCGGCGCTGCACCGAGAGCTCCGCGCGGTACGCGAGGCTGCCACCCGCGTACCCGGGGAGCAACCCGACGGTGTTGGTGACATTGGCGGTGAGCGCGGGGAATCCCAGCAGCAGCAGGGCGGGGAAGGAGATGAGCGTCCCTCCCCCACCGATGGCATTGGCCGCCGCCGCCAGGAACGCGGCGCCGGCCACCAGCAGCAGTCGTGCGGTGTCGAGGTGGATCAACGCAACCCGAGCAGGTCCACAGTGAGCTCGCCGGCCGCGAGCCGCGCGCGCACCTCGTCCTCATGGGCGGCGCGCTCCTCGGCTTGCGCGGCGACCGTGGCCGCCTGGGGAGCAGGGACGCAGACCACGCCGTCGTCGTCGGCGACGATGACGTCACCAGCGGACACCGACTGGCCCGCGCACACGACCGTCCTGTTGATGGTTCCGTGTTGTGTCTTGGTGGTGCCCTGCGCGTTGATCCAGCGCGACCACACCGGCAAACCCATGGCGCGCAACTCAGCGACATCGCGCACGCCGGCGTCGATGACCGCGGCGATCACGCCGTGGGCGCGCAGCGAGGTGGCGAGCAGCTCACCGATCATGCCGGCGTCGCTCGGTGAGGCCATGGCCACCACCAGCACGTCGCCCTCGTGAGCCTTCTCCACCGCGAGGTGGATCATGAGGTTGTCGCCCGGTTGGCAGAGAACGGTCAGCGCCGGGCCCGCCACCCGCACGCCGTCCTGGATGGGGCGCACCGACGCGTTGAGCAACCCCCGCCGGCCCTGCGACTCGTGCACGGTCGCCACCCCGAGGGCGGTGAGCCGCGCCACCACACCCGGGTCGGGGCGCGGGGATGAAAGCGCCGGGTCAGCCACAGCTTCTCTCTAGGACGGCAGCTCGACGACGGTGTTGCGCAGCAGACCCACGCCCATGACCTCGGTCTCCATGACGTCGCCCGCCGTGAGGAACTCCGGCGGTGTGCGCGCGAAGCCGACCCCTTCGGGGGTGCCCGTGGCGATGAGCATGCCGGGTCGCAGCGTCATCCCCACCGACAACCATTCGATGATGGCGTCGACCGGGTAGATCATGTCGCGAGTGTTGGCGTCCTGCTTGACGACGCCGTTGACGCGCAGCTGCACCTGGAGGGACTGCACGTCATCCACCTCGTCCTTGGTGAGCACCCAGGGGCCGACGGGGCAGGAGCCGTCGAGGCTCTTGCCTTTGAACCACTGGCCGCCCCAGCCGTTCTGGATGTCGCGCGCGGTCACGTCGTTGACCACTGTGTAGCCGAACACGTGCTCGAGTGCGTTGACGCGCTTGATGTTGCTGCCGGTGCTGCCGATGACGACACCGAGCTCGACCTCCCAGTCGATCTTGGTGCTCACCGCGGGGTTGATGGGGATGTCGCCGTAGGGGTCGGTGATCGAGCTGATCGCCTTGGTGAAGATGGTCGGCGGCCCCACCTCGGTCTGGTTTGCCCGCGCCGACTCCTCTGCATGCGCCTGGTAGTTGCGCCCGATGCAGAGCACGTTGCCGCGCGGGGGGTCGAACGGCGCCAGCAGCTCGAGGTCGGCGATGCGCCGGACGGCCTCACCAGACGCCGACGAGGCGAGCTCGCGCAGGCGATCGAGCACTGCCTCGCCGCCGTCGATGACCCCGAGGATGTCGGCCGGCATCGAGTCGCCGCCGGCCGCCGCGGCCACGTCGACGACCTGGTCCGACTCGGCGTCGCGGCCGACACCGAGTCGGCGTGCGCCTCTGTCCCTGAACATCAAGAGCTTCATGAATCCCGTGCCTCCACGCCGCCGGCCGTGGTCAGGCTTGTGGCGGCTCCCAAAAACAGTTCCTCGAAATCCTGGCGATCGAGAAGTTCGCCTGACCGGCCCTCCATGCGGGTGGAGCCGGATACGAGAACGCATGTCCACGCGGCGATGTCCAGCGCGGCCCGGGCGCGCTGCTCGACGAGGAGCACCGCCTTGCCGAGCGTTCCCAGGCCCTTGATCTGCTCGCGCAGCAGACGGTCGGCGAGCTGGGGTGCGAGGTTGGCCGTGGGCTCGTCGAGGATGAGCACGCGTGGGTCGAGCATCAGCACGCGCGCGATCGCCAGCATCTTGCGCTCGCCGCCGCTCAGCTTGTCGGCGCGCCGCTTGAGCATCGGCTTGAGCTGGGGGAAGACCTCGAGAACATCGGGGACGCGGGCGCGGATCTGCGCCGCGCTCAGCAGGTAGCCGCCCATGTCGAGGTTCTCCATCACCGTGAGCGGTTCGAAGATGTCCTGGACCTGGGGCACGTAGCCGACGCCGTCGCGCGCCAGCTGCTCGGGGGCGCGGTTGGTGACGTCGACGTCGCCGAGCTTGACCCGGCCCTCGGTGATGCGCAGGATGCCGACCAGCGACTTGAGGAAGGTGCTCTTGCCGGCCCCGTTGGGGCCGATGACCGCGACGATCTCGCCCGGACCGACGGCGAGGCTGACACCGCGCACGATGGGTACGCCGCCATAGCCCGCCGTGACTCCCTCGGCGCGGAGCAGCGGAGTCGGACGCTCCGCGATGGTGGTCGCCACGCTATCCGACCAGGTAGGCGTCGACGATCTCGCGCTGCTTGCGCAGCTCGATCATCGAGCCGTGGCCGATGACACGTCCCTGGGCCATGACGATGACCGGGTCGCACATGCGCTCGATCATGTGCAGCTCGTGCTCCACCATGACGATGGTGAGGCCCTCGTCGCGCAGGGCCTCACAGTACGACGCAATCTCGTCGATGATCGACGGGTGCACGCCGGACATGGGCTCGTCGAGGAGCAACAGGCGCGGCTGCAGCATGAGCGCGCGCATGATCTCCACAAGCCGCTTCTGCCCACCGCTCAGTGAGCCGGCGAAGTCCGACTCCTTGGCTCTCATGTTGAAACGGTCGAGCAGCGCGCGGGCCTGGGCGACGCGCTCCTCCTCGTCCCTGCGCCAGTAGCGCTTGCCGAGGAGCGCGCCGACGAGCGTGTCGCCGCGGTTGCCGGGCGCGGCCACGAGGAGGTTCTCGAGCACCGTGAGCTGGCCGAACTCCGACGGCAGCTGGAAGGTGCGCATCAGGCCCTTCCGTGCGCGCCGGTACGTCGGCAGCGTAGTGATGTCCTCGCCGTCGAAGACGATGGTGCCCTCCGACGCGGGCAGCGTGCCGGCGAGGACGGCGAGGAACGTCGACTTGCCGGCGCCGTTGGGCCCGATCAGCCCGGTGATGCGACCCGGCAGCACGTCGATGGACACCCCGTCGACCGCGTGCATGCCCTCGAAGTGACGATGGATGTCGCGCGCGACGAGCAACGGCTCGGTGTCCAGCGCAGGGACGCCCCCCGGCTGCGGGAGTGCCTCGGCCACCGCCATGTCAGGCGGCGCCCGCGTCGTCGGCGACGACCGCGGCGCGGCGGGCCGGGAAGATGCGCCGGCGCTCCGGGAAGACACCACGGGGGCGGAACCAGAGGAAGCCGAGGATGAGGCCGGCGATGCAGACCCACTCCAGCGCCGGGATCAGGCCAGGCGGGCCGAACGGCGGCAGGTAGCGGGTGACCTCCTCAAACCCGACCGGGACGAGCAGCGCGCCGAGCACCGCCCCGTAGTTGTTGCCGCGGCCGCCGACGATGACCGCCGCGAAGAGGATGAGCGTCTCGGGGTACAGCCAGGTGGACGGCGCCCACGTGGTAATGAAGCCGACCAGGATCGCCCCGCTCAGGCCGGCGATGGCGCCACCGACGACGAACACGGTGAGCTTCAGCGCCACCGAGTTCTTGCCCAGCGCGTTGGCCGCCAGCTCGTGCTCACGCAGGGCGCGCAGCGAGCGTCCGTACGGCGCGTTGGTGATCCGCTGCACGAAGAAGAACACGATGGCCGCCAGGATCAACGCGGCCACCGAGTAGCCCCAGAGGTATGAGTCGGAGTACGGGTTGAGTCGCTCGGAGAGCGGCTGGGGCACCAGCGACAGCCCGGCGGCGCCGTCGAGGAAGCGCGGCGTGTTGGTGACCATCAGCGTGGCGATCACCGAGAGCACCAGCATGGCGATGGCCTGGTAGTCGCTGCGCAACCGGCGCAGCACCACGAGCCCAACCGGCAGTGCCAGCAGGCCGGCCACCACGACGGCGCCGATCCAGGGCAGCGGGAACGGCAGGTTGAGGCCGAGGATGTAGGTCTGGAAGCCGCCGTTGGCGCTGTCCGGGGGAAGCGACAGCACTGCGGCCGTGTAGGCGCCGATCGCCTGGAAGATGATGAAGCTGAAGTTGACGATCCCGGACAGCCCGAACTGCAGCGAGATGGCCAGGCAGGCGAGGATGTCGACCCCCGCGTACACGAGCAGAGTCGTCAGGTAATAGGTCATCCGGCTGCGGCGAGGGCCCCGCGCTTGGCCAGCAGGCCCTGGGGACGCAGCATCATCACCAGCACGAGCGCGGCGAAGGCGGCCACCTGCTTGTACTGCGGGGAGATGACGGCGGCGCTGATCTCGGTCATCAGCCCGATGATCACCGCGCCGATCATGGCGCCGTACGGGTGGCCGGCGCCGCCGAGGACGGCGGCGGCGATGATGGGGATGAGGAACTCCGAGCCGTTGGCGACTGAGAACGAGTCCGAGTTCATGCCGGCAACCGTCCCCGCGATGCCGCAGAGCGCGCCGGTGATCAGCCACGCCAGGTCGACGACGCGGCGCGTCGGGATGCCGCAGTTGCGTGCCAGACCCGGGTTGGCCGCGGTCGCACGCATCGCCTTACCGAGCTTGGTCAACCTGAGCAGCGCGTGGATCAACAGCATGATGCCGATGGCCACGCCCATGATCAGCAGCTGCACGCCGGTGAGTGCGATGGAGCCGGCGTGGAAAGTGGGGCCGGTGTCGAGGTGATACGACACGCTGTAGTAGCCGAAGATCGGCAGCATCACGTTGGCCAGGAGCAGACCAACGGCGAGCGAGATGATCACCATGCCGACGAGGTTGGTGCCCTTGCGCTGGAACGGTGAGTACACCAGCCGGTTGAGTGTGAACGAGAGCAGGGCCCCGAACACCGCCGCGACGACAAGCGCCACCCAGATGAGGACGCCACGGCTGTTCAGCTGATAGGCGACGTACGCGGAGGCGATCATCACCTGCCCGTAGGCAAGGTTGATCATGTTGGTGATGCCGAACTGCATGGTGAAGCCCACCGCAGCGATGGCGATGATCGATGCGCTCACCAAGCCGAAGCCGAGGGCGGCGATGAACAGGCTCATCGCCGCCCCCCCGCGCGGGTGCCGGTCTCAGCCACCGCCGGCCTTGATGACGGCCGCGGTCTGCTGCTCGGTGAGGTGGCTGATGGTCACCTCATTTCCCTGGGCGTCGTACTTCACGATGATGTAGCCCTGCTGGGAGTTGTTGTACTGGTCGTAGTTGGTCTGGCCGCCGGCGCCGACCCAGCGCACCGACTTGCCGCTGTTGATCGCCGCCACACCGTCCTTGTAGGTGTTGACGGTGACCGCGCCACCGACGCCGTTACCGATTTCCTTGACCTTGGGGTTGTAGACGGTGGGGTCGGTGCTCTTGGTCTCATCCATGGCCAGCGCCGCCTGCATGATGCCGTCGTAGAGGTGCAGCGTCGCGCCGCGCTGGGAATACTTGGGCGCGTCGGCGAACTGCGAGGCTGAGGCGTCGAGGTTGGTCTTGAACTCCGTGTAGCCAGGCCCGGAGAAGCTGACACCGAGGTCTACCGCGGTGAACTTGGCGAGCACGTCCGGGACACCGATGGCGCCGCTCACCGCCTGGAACCAGACGGGGTCGATGGTCGCCGAGGTGCCCATGAACGGGATCGTCGACCCGTTGAGCTGCTTCACCTCGGCGAGGTAGGTGGCGTCTGTCGGTCCCAGGGCCTCGGTGAAGATGACGTCAGGGTGGGTGGCGAGCATGGCCGTCACCTCGGTTCGGTACGACGGCTGGCCCAGCGCGATCGCCTGGTTGATGGTGACCGTCGCCCCCAGCGCTGTCAGCGCCCGCTGAGCGGGGCCGACGAAAGCCTGCGAGCCGATGTCGTTGCCGAAGACGAGCGCCACCTTGGTGTAGTGCGCGTAGTCGAGCGCGCTGCCGACCAGTGCGTAGGAGTCGAACGAGTCCGGGGGGACGAGGCGGTGGAAGTACGGGAAGCTCGACTTGTTGAACTCCGACTGGCCGGTCATGCAGAACATGGGGATATGGGCGTGGTTGATGATCGGCACCACGCTCGACGCCTCATCGGACGTGCAGCCGACGACGGCCATGAGGTTGGAGTGCCCCGCGACCATCTGCTGGGCGGCCGGCACCGCGTCCGCGGGCTCGCCGCGGGTGTCGAACTGCTGGCACGCGACGGTGTGGCCGAAGATGCCGCCGTTGTTGTTGATCGCCCGCGCCGCCGGGAGGCAGGCGGCGAAGTAGGCCGGTCCGAGGGCCGCGTCAGGGCCGGTGAAGGGCGCGACGATGCCGATCAGGAGTGGCGAGGTGTCGGTCGAACCGCTGCTCGACGACCCTCCGCCGCCGCACCCAGCGAGGCCCACGGCAGCCCCCGCCAGCAGGAGCCCCGCCTTGCGACCGATCCGATTGCCTCGTTGCATCAGCTGCCTCCTCATCCCCGGGACGGAGTCGATCGACGGATTGTCGACAATCCTAGCCACAATAGAGGTCGGTAATCTAGCCCCATGGCGACCCGTTTGCAATCGTCCGCCCACAAGCCGCGCTCCCCGCGGGCCGGCCGGCGCGTGGGCGTCGCGCTGCCGAGCTCCGACGTCGGCGACGTGTATCGCGAGCTCCGCGACGCCATCGTCAGCGGTCGCTTCCTGCCCAACCAACGCCTCGTCGAGGCCGACCTCGGGGGCATGTTCAAGGTGGGACGGACCTCGATCCGCTCCGCCCTCACCCGCCTCCACCAAGAGGGCCTGGTCAGCCGGGAGCGGAACCGGGGCGCGCGGGTGCGGCGCATCTCCGACCGCGAGGCCGTGGAGATCGAGCAGGTGCGCATCGCCCTGGAGAAGCTGCTCGCCCGCCTCGCCGGGGAGCGCGCCACGCAGCCGGACCTCGTGGAGCTCAACGCCATGGTCGAGGCGATGCGCGAGCGCGTCGCCGCCGATGACTCGATCGGTTACTCGGAGCTGAACGCACGCTTCCATCAGCGCATCTGGCGAATCGCGGACCACCAGGTGGCGAGCGACCTGCTGGTCACCCTGAAGTCGCAGAGCATCCGGTTCCAGTACCGCACGATGCTGCGCCCCGGGCGGGCGGCCGACTCCCTGCGTGAGCACGAGGCCATCGTCGTGGCACTCGGCGGCGGCGACGCCGACGCCTGCGAGGCGGCGATGGGCGAGCACCTCAGGCACGTTGTGGAGACGCTGCAGTGGGCGATCGCGACGCAGCATGTGCAATCACCGTGGTCGCCGTCGTGAGGGCCGGCGGCCTCGGCTGATTTGCGACACTCGCGGCCCACGATCAGTCGCAGGAGGCTCTCACCATGGCGCGCCACACCATCGCGTTGATCCCGGGAGACGGGATCGGGTACGAGGTCAGCGAGGCGGCGCGCCGCGTCATCGATGCCACCGGCGTCGACATCGAGTGGGACGTGCAGAACGCGGGCCTAGACGTGGTGGAGCAGTACGGGCAGCCGATGCCCGACCACGTGCTCGAGTCGATCCGGCGCAACAAGGTTGCCATCAAAGGACCGTTGACGACGCCGATCGGAACCGGCATCCGCAGCGTCAACGTCGCGCTGCGTCGCGAGCTCGACCTCTTCGCGCTGGTGCGGCCCACCAAGTGGTACCCGGGCGTGCGCAGCCGCTACGAGGATGTCGACCTCGTGGTGGTCCGCGAGAACACCGAGGACCTCTACGCGGGCATCGAGTTCGAGGAGGGCAAGCCGGAGACGGCCGAGATGATCGAGGACATCGCGCGCCTCAACGGGCGCCGCATCCGCCCGGACTCGGGCATCAGCATCAAGCCGACGAGCATCACCGGCACGCAGCGCATCTTCCGCTTCGCCTTCCAGTGGGCCATCGACAACGGCCGACGCAAGGTGACCTGCGTGCACAAGGCGAACATCATGAAGTACACGGAGGGACTGTGGCTGCGCGTCGCCCAGGACGTGGCCAAGGAGTTCCCCGACATCGAGTTCGACGACCGCATCGTCGACAACATGGCCATGCAGCTGGTGCAGAAGCCGGAGCTGTACGACGTCATGGTGATGCCCAACCTGTTCGGTGACATCCTCAGCGACCTGTGCGCCGGGCTCGTCGGCGGCCTGGGGCTCGCTCCCGGTGCCAACACGGGGGATGAGATCGCGCTCTTCGAGGCGACCCACGGCAGCGCGCCGAAGTACGCGGGAAAGAATGTCGCCAACCCGATGGCGATGATGCTGAGCGGGATGATGATGCTTCGCCACATCGGCGAGAAGGAGGCCGGCGACCGTCTCGAGGCCGCCATCGCCGCCGTGATCGCCGAGGGGCGCAGCGTCACCTACGACATGAAGCCGGACCGTGATGACCCGACCGCCGTGGGCACCTCGCAGGTTGCCGACGCGGTCATTGTACAGTTGGAGGGCCCTTCGGTAGCGCGGTGACCCTTCGAGCCTGCGACCTTTCGGCGCCCTCGTGATCGGCGCGCATGGACGGACTCGCTCGTTCGTCGAACCGGCGGGGGCCGGGTAGTCCCGCCGCCCACTGCCGTCTTGCTTGTGGCCACGTGGCGGAGCTAACGGCTGAAGCCCACTCCCTACCGTCGTCTAATCGATCGTCCGTCCGTTGCCGTTGCGGTCCGCCGGGCGGCTGATGCATTACCGGTCGGGACCGGGGCGCCGACGCCCAGGGCGCCGCTGGTCCCGCACAACCGCACACGCTAGAGTGCGCCATGCTCTCGCTCGGCATGGCCACGTCTGGTACGCGCTGCTCGTCCTCGCCCTGGCCGTATCGGGCCTGGTCTGGGCGATACGCTGGGCAGTGCGCCCACCGCGGGGCACGGTCGCCCTTCTCCTCCCCCGCCGCCGACCTGAGAGCGTACGCCGGCGCGATTTGCTCCTGAGCAGGAAAGCGCTTCAACGTGAGATCACAATCGACCATCAGAGCGGGCGTGGAGCGGGAGAAGGGACTCGAACCCTCGACATCCAGCTTGGAAG